>JAEWKR010000046.1 GCA_023457715.1 Verrucomicrobiota bacterium | reverse complement strand
GTCCATCGGTCCACCGGGACCGCGGGCGGCCCGCCCGCCTTCGGCGGAACCGATCCTCTGCAGCTCAACGAAACGCTGCACGGGATCGGCAGACTGCCACAGCGCGCCCATTACGGCAACGCCATCGAAGCCCATCTGGAGCGCCGCCGGGGCGTTTGCCGCCGTAATGCCGCCGAGGGCAACAACCTTGGTCCGAAGCTGTGGGAGCAAGGCCGTGACTTCCGTCAACTCGGCGGCGTTCGGCGCGTAACCCGGCTTGCTCAGCGACGGAAAGACGGGACTGAAGAAAACCGCGTCGTAGGCACCGAGAGAAGCGCGCACGTCGGCGGCGGTGTGGCAGGAACGGGAGCGGAAGGGCGTAACGCGGCTGTCGTCTCGCTGGCGCTCCCCGCTACACCCCGGATGGGTCACCGCATACCCATCGCGGCGCTTGGATGCAGCGGGGAGCGCCAGCGAGACGACAGCCCCCTCCTTCTCGTGCACACCGCCCACCCCGTACTCGGTGGCGAGTTCGTGATGGTCGTGCAGCACGAGCCGCGCGCGCACCTCAGCCGGCACGGCGTCGAGCCATTCGCGCAATTGCGCCGCTGTCCACCCTGGCTTCCGCACGTGGTAGCGTTCGAGTCCGTGCGCGCAGAGCGCCGCGAGCACGGCGTGCTCGCGCGCTTCGGTCGCTTCGGGACTGATCACCACGACGCTCATCGGATGCGGCTCAGCCTCCCTGCGTGGCGCGGATCACCAGCACCCGGTCGCCGGGACTCAGCGACCGTGCGTCCCAGGCTGCGCGGGGGACCACCGCGCCATTGATCGCCAGCGCCACGCCTTTCCGCCCGGCGAAGCCGAGTTCGGTCGCGAGGTCGACCACCGTCGCCGGCGCCCCGATTTCGCGGGGCGCCTCGTTGACCAGGATGGTGATGCGCTCGCTCATGCCTGCGGGGCCGCGTCGCGGTAGATTTCGCCACCGGTCTGCTTGAACTCGTTCGCCTTGTCGCGGAGCCCCGCCTCGATCGCCTCCGCGGACTCCAGCCCTTTCTCTTCCGCGTACCGGCGGACATCCTCGGTGATGCGCATCGAGCAGAACTGCGGTCCGCACATCGAGCAGAAGTGAGCGGTCTTGGCGCTGTCCTGCGGCAGGGTCGCGTCGTGGTATTCGCGCGCCCGCTCCGGATCGAGCGCGAGGTTGAACTGATCCTGCCAGCGGAACTCGAAACGCGCCTTCGAAAGGGCGTTGTCGCGGTACTGCGCCGCGGGATGCCCCTTGGCCAGGTCAGCCGCGTGCGCCGCGATCTTGTACGCGATCACGCCGGCGCGCACGTCGTCCTTGTCGGGGAGCCCAAGGTGTTCCTTCGGCGTGACGTAGCACAGCATCGCCGTGCCGTGCCATCCGATCATGGTCGCGCCGATCGCGCTCGTGATGTGGTCGTAGCCCGGGGCAATGTCGGTCGTCAGCGGCCCGAGCGTGTAGAAGGGGGCCTCGTGGCACCACTCCAGCTGTTTCTCCATGTTTTCCGGAATCATGTGCATGGGCACGTGGCCGGGGCCCTCGCACATCACCTGCACACCGTACTTCCAGGCCCGCTGCGTGAGTTCGCCCTGCGTCTTCAGTTCGCCGAACTGCGCGTCGTCGTTCGCGTCGGCCAGGGAGCCCGGACGGAGCCCGTCGCCAATCGAAAACGAGACATCATACGCGGCCATGATCTCGCAAATCTCATCCCACTTCGTGTAGAGGAAATTCTCCTGGTGATGCGAAAGGCACCACTTGGCCATGATCGAACCGCCACGGCTGACGATGCCGGTCATCCGCCGCGCGGTCAGCGGAATGTACCGCAGCAGCACGCCGGCATGGATGGTGAAATAGTCGACGCCCTGCTCCGCCTGCTCGATGAGCGTGTCGCGGAAGATGTCCCACGTCAGTTCCTCGGGCCGGCCGCCCACCTTTTCCAGCGCCTGGTAGATCGGCACCGTGCCCACCGGAACCGGACAGTTGCGCAGGATCCACTCGCGGGTCTGGTGGATGTTCTTCCCGGTGGAGAGATCCATCAGCGTGTCGCCGCCCCACTTCACCGACCAGCACATCTTCTCGACCTCCTCGTCGATGGACGAGGCGACTGCCGAATTGCCGATGTTCGTGTTGATCTTCACGAGGAAGTTGCGGCCGATGACCATCGGCTCGACCTCCGGGTGATTGATGTTCGCCGGGATGATCGCCCGGCCGCGCGCGACTTCGGCCCGCACGAACTCCGCCGTGATTTCACGGGGGATCGCCGCGCCCAGCGGACTGCCACGGTGCTGCCGCCACAGGGAATTGCGCGGGCCCTCCTCGGTCATTTCCAGCAGCTCGCGCGCCCGCTGCAGTTTCATGTTCTCGCGGATCGCGATGTACTCCATCTCCGGCGTGACGATGCCCTGCCGGGCGTAGTGGAGCTGGGTCACGGCCTTGCCCGGCTTGGCGCGCAACACCCGGCGCCCGGTGCGATCGAAATACTTGATCGGGTTGCGGCGCCCCTCGGCCTCGGCCTGCTCGCGGTGCTTCTCGGAGAGGTAGCCATCGTCCATCGGCTTGATCTCGCGGCCGCCGATCTCCTCGACGTCGCCGCGTTCACGAATCCACGCCGCGCGCAACGCGGGCAGCCCCTGTGCCGGATCGACCACCGCATCCGGGTCGCCCCAGGGACCCGAGGTATCATAGACGCGCACGGGTTCGTTGGGCACTTCGGTCCCGTTCGGGAGGCGCGTGGGCGTGAGGGCGATCTCACGCATGGGGACGCGGATATCGGGGCGGGAACCCACAACGTACACGCGGCGCGAACCCGAGAACAGCTTGTGGCCGGACGACGCGAGAACGTCGGAGGAGGGAGGATTGGACATAGGGAGAACGTTTCAACGAGGCCCCAACCCCTCCGTCGGGTGCAGCTCCCTCCGCGTGATTGCGGCGAGTCCTGTTTTCCCTACGGCGGTGTGAAGCGCATCAGGTTCGAAGACTCTAGGAGCGGATCGTGCTCCATTCTCAGCCCCCCGCCGGGGACTCGCCTAAACGAGGTGACGGGTAAGAGGCACGGGGTGCGCGGGGATTTCAAGGCTGAAGAAAGGGAGTGAGGGATTAAGGGAGCGAGGCCCCCCCTCGTTCTCATAATCTTTCTCTTTCTCTTAATCTTTCTCTTTCTCTCGATCGTTGCGGGTCCAAACGACCTCTCGAGCCCCGCAAACCGGAGAAAGAGAAAGAGAAAGAGAAAGAGAAAGACCAAAGGGCTTTGGGTCCCTCACTCCCTCATTCCCTCATTCCCTCACTCCCTTCACCCCCTCCCTCCCTTCACCCCCTTCACCCCCCTTCCCTCCCTCATTCCCTTACTCCCTTTCCCCTTATGACAATTTATGTCAAAAAAAGTCTGGACCGCGGGCCAGGGATTGTCAGGGTCGGCGTCGCATCAGGAACGAGTCGGCCCTCAAAAGCCGGCTCCGCCAACCGGGCCGGGAGCGGCCACGGTGGATCGGGGGAAACCCCGGATGTGCGCTGCTCATCTGAGCGGCGAACCAAGAACGCTCCCGAAGACGACAACCGACCTGATGCCCAGGTCGGTTTTTTGTTTTCAGCCTGAGGCGCGATAAGCCCACACGAAATCACGCATCATGAAGAACACCACCTCGCTGCCTGGCATCCGCGTTCGCGCGGAAAATCCTAATCACCACCTGTGGAACAACCACGGGACTTGGTTCCTGCACTACACCGTGCATCCCACCCCCTTCACCAAGGAGCGCATCCGCCGTTCCCTGGGCACGAAGGACATCAAAGCCGCTCGCGCCCGTCGCGACCAGTTCTTCGCCAATCTGGCGGCGGAGGCGGCGGTGAAGCCCGAGATCCGCAAGACGGCCGTCGCCGCCTAAGGGCAGGTTCTCTTTCCTTACGCCATGTGGCCGCGCTCCTTTCGGGGGGCGCGGCTTTTTTGGGTCCGCCTCCGGCGGAATTTCAAATTTCAGATTTCAGATTTCAGATGGAGAAAACCGAAATGCTTCCGGCGGTTTGAGTACGTGGTCCCGCGTTTACGCGGAACGCCTCGGTTTGGTTGCCGCGCTCCGCGCGGAATTTCAAATTTCAAGTTTCAGATTTCAGACCGCTTGGGCGGTTTGAGTACGTTGTCCCGCGTTTACGCGGAATGCCTTGGATCCGCGCTCGCCAAGCCTTCCGCCTGAAGGCGGGACAACGTACCCAAGCCTTTCTGAAATCTGAAATTGCCGCGAAGCGGCCTCACGGAATCCTCAGTCGCTGGCCGGGGCGAAGGGCATTCTCGCCGCGGAGGACGTCGCGGTTCGCGTCGTAGATATCCTGCCAGCGGGCACTGGTGCCGTAGTACCGGATGCTGATGCGCGTCAGCGAGTCGCCCTCGGCCACCGTGTGCACGCGCGCCGCGGGGGCGGGCGTCGCCGGAGCACCGATCGTCGGCACATTCGTCTGGGCCATGGCGGAGGCCGGCAGCCCGGCGGCGGCACCGTTGATCACGCGCGCGGCCGAGGCGATCTGGTCGAGCGTGCCCTGCGCCTGGCGCAACCGCGCGCTGATGGCCGCATTCTCCTGCTGGAGCTGGGTCACGCGGGCCGTGCGATCGCGGTCGAGGGCCTGGACCGTCTCCGTCAGCCGGCTGATTTCCGTTCGGGCCGCGCCGAGGTCGCGCTGCGCCGTGGCAAGCTGGTTGGCCGCCGAGGCCAGATTCGCCGCCCGCTGCTCCGCCTCGCGTCGCGCCTGCTCGCTCTGCGCGAGCCGGCTGCTATCCGCCCGCAGGGCGGTCAGCTGAGTTTGTGCTTCTCGCAGGTCGGCGGTGAGACGTTCGTTGGCTGCGGTGATCTCGGCGACGGTGGCGGCGTGTTCCTCCCCTGCCCGCTCCGCGTCGGCCAGCTGCGCGCGCACCTGGGTGAGCTCGTTGCGCAAGGCGGCGCCGTCCGTCGAGGCGCCGGCCAGACGGGTGTTCTCCGTCCGCAATCCGGCAAGCTGGGTGTTCAGTTCGCGGACCTGGGTCTGCAGCCGGTCGTTGGCGGCCGTCAGATCGTTCACCGTCGCGAGGTGCTCCTGCACCATGCGCTCGCTCGCGTTCGCCCGGGTCCGCAACTCGTTGTACTGCGTGCGCACCGTCTCGGCATCCTGTCGCAGCGTCGCCACCTGCCGCTCGAGCGCGCCCTTGTCGGCCGCCAGCTTCTCGTTGATCTCCGTCAGCTCCGCGACGGTGGACCCATGTTCGTCCGCCGCGCGCGTGACGTCCGACATCCGGCTCTGCAGGGTGGCCAGTTCCGCGCGCGCCTGATTCGCCCGTCCCTCGGCCGCCTCGATCGCCTGACGCGAGTCATTGTACCGCTGTTCGGTGGTGGCCAGCCGGCCGGTCAGCTGCGTCACCTGGGTCCGCAACGCGTCACGCTCCTGCGCCACGGCGCGACCTTTTTCCACCTCCGCCTGGGCGGCGGCAAGCTGGCCCTTCAACTCCTCGTTCGCGGTGCGCAGCGTGGACTCCTCCGCGCCGCGAACCTGCAACAGCGCCCGGTTCGCCTCCAGCAGCGCGCGGTTCGATTCTCGCGCGGTCTGCACCTGGGCGGCGAGCGTCGTGACCTCCTGGGCCGCGTTCCTGCGTTCGGTCTCCAGTTGCTCTTCGAGCGAGCGGACCTGCTCCTGCATCGTCTGCATCTCCAGCTGCACCGCCTCGCTGGGCCCGGATTTCGCGGCGGCGGCCTGGGCGGCCAGGGCGGCCGCGACGGACTGTTTGGACACTTCCAGATCCTTCTCCAGGCTTTCGTTGCGCGCCTGAAGGTCGGCGACGGTTCGTCGCGCGGCTTCCAGCTGCGCGGTGAGCGCCTCCATGGTCTGCCGCTGTTCCAGCGAATCCTGCTGCAGGGTGGCCAGCCGGTCGCGTTCCGCTCCGACCGCGGTCAACTGCTGGGAAAGTTCGGCATTGGTCCGCTCCAGATTCTGGATCGCCTGCTGGCGTTCGGACAGCTGCCCCACGACGTTGCCCAGCTGCTGCTGGAGGCTGGCCCGTTCCGCCGCCAGCGTCTGCCGTGCGGTGGCCGCCCCTTCCTGCTCGGAAAGCCGCCGCGAAAGTTCCTGCACCCGGGTTTCGAGCGCACCGCGCTCGGAGGCGAGCGTGTCCCGTTCCTTCAGGGCGGCGGCGAGCGCCTCCTGCGCCTGGACCGCCCGGGCCTGCGCCGCCGTGGCCTGCTGGCTGCCTGCCGCGAGCTTCTCGCGCTCGGCGTTGGCCTGGGTCAGGTCCGCCGCCAGCTGGGTGTTGGTCTTCTGCAGCGCGGCCAGTGCCTGCTGCTGTTCGGTCATCCGCTGCGTGAGTTCGGCCACCCGGCGTTCGAGCCCGGCCTTTTCCGTGGCCAGCGCATCACGCTGCTTCGAGGTATCCGTCGCGGCCTGCTGCGCGATCGTCGCGCTTGCCTTGGCCTGGTTCGCCTCGTTGAGGGCGGCCGCGAGTTGGTCCCGGTCGGCCTTGAGACGCGTGAGCTCCTCGTTCAGCCGCGCGTTCGAGTCCTCGAGTTTCTGGGTAAAAGCCTGCTGGTCCGCGAGCCGGCGGTTCAGGTCGGCCACCTGCTGCTCGAGCGTGGCTTTCTCCGCCAGCGCCGCCTCCCGCGCCTGGGCCGCCTCCGCCAGCGCGAGCTGCCCCTTCACCGCCTCGGCCTGGGCACTCCCCGCCTGACTGGCGGTCTGCGCGAGCTGTTCCCGCTCGGCGGTCAGCGCGGCGACCCGCTCGTTGAGCTGGGCATTCGACTGCTCAAGGCGATCGGCGTACGCCTGCGCATCCTGCAGTTCACCCTTCAGCTTGGCGAGCTGAGCGTCCGCCTCGGGGTCGCGCGCGGGCCGGTTGCGGCCCTCGCGCTCGAGCTGAGTCACGCGTTGCTGGAGCGCATTGCGCTCGGCGGTCGTATCCGCGAGTTCCTGTCGCACCGCGGCGGCGGCTTGTCGCAGCTCCTCCAGGTTAGGCGCGCTGGGCGGCGGCGTGGCGGCCCGCTGGCTGGCGGCGGCCAGCGCCTCGTTGGCACTGGCCAGATCGCTCTTCAGCTGCTCGACGGTCCGCTTGGCGTTGCCGAGCTCGGTCGCCATGTCGCCCAGCTGCTGCTGCATTTCCCGCAGCACCTCGGCGTTGCCCGCGCTGCGTTCGGTGATCTCGGCCAGCTTCTGGTCGAGGGCGGTTTTTTCGGCGGCCAGCGCTTCCCGCTGCTGCACGGCCGCCTCCAGCGCCTTCTCCGCCTGCGTCACCCGCTCCTGCAACGGAGCCGTGGTGGCGGCCGACGCTTTCAGCTGCTGGTTTTCCGCGCGGAGGGCGGCGATATCGCCCGACGCGGACGCGGACGCCTGCAGCGAACGGTTCTCCGCCGCCAGCCGTTCGTTGGCCGCCCGCAGGTCGTCGACCTGCGCCTGCAATTCGATGAGCTTCGTTTCGCCGACCACCAGCGACGAATCAATCGCGCCGGGCTTGCCGCCGAGTTGCTGCACCTGCCGGTTCAGGGTGAGCAGCTGAAGGGTCGACCGCCGGACCTCGTCGCGCAAACGGGCGTTCTCCGCCTGGAGATTTGCCATCCGCGGATCGGGGCCCGACGGCGCCTGGACGTCGCTGGCGGCCGCCGGTGCGGCAGAGCCCGCGCGCGCCGACTGCAATTGTTCGGTCAACTGCGCGACCTGCTGGTCCGCGTCGCGTTTCGCACGCGTCATCTGCTCCAGCTGCGCCCGCAGGGCCGCCGTATTGGACTCCGCGGGACTGCGGTCCGCCGTCACGCGGAGACGGGCATTCTCCTTCGCCAGACGATCCGCATTTTCACGCGCCTCGGTCAGCGCCCCCTGGACGGACTTGAGCTCCGCTTCCAGCTTCTCGCGCGCCTCCACCTGGGCGCGCGCCGCGCCAGCGGCCTCACCCGCGGCGGCGAGTTGGCGCTCCAGGTCGGTCTTCTGCTCCTCCAAGGCCCGGGCGGAGGCGGCGAGTTGCGCATTCTCCGCCCGCAGTTTCTCCATGTCGGCCTGAAGCGCCTGGAGCCGGGCATTGACCGCGGCCGTGTCGGCGACCGCGGCCGCCGGCGTCGCCGGTGTCGCTGCCGGGCGGGCGGCGGGGGCCGGGACCACCCCACGCGAAATCTGGTCGCGCAGGGTCGCGATAAGGGTGCGCGAGGCCGCCAGCTGTTCAGCGGTCAACTGCTGGGCCACGATGTCGCGGCCCGTCGGTTTCGCGCCGTTCTCCGCGGCGAGCGACAACCAGGCATGCGCCTCGGCCAGATCGGCATCCACGCCACGGCCTTCGGCCAGGAGGATGCCCAGATTATTCTGGGCGGGGGCGAAATTCTGCGCGGCGGCCGCGCGGTACAGCTCGGCGGCGCCCGCCGGATCCGCGGGCGAGCCCCGGCCTTCCTCCAGCATCAGCGCGAGATTGTAGCGGGCGCGGGCATAACCCTGGTTCGCCGCCTCCCGGTACCACCGCTGCGCGGTCGTCTCATCCTTGGTCACGCCGCGGCCCAGTTCGTAGGCCAGGGCGAGATTATACTGGGCTTCGGGGATGGCGCGATCGGCCGCCTGGCGGAACCATAGGGCGGCCTCGAAGAAATCCTGTTTCACGCCCAGGCCGTTGGCGTACATGTTGCCGACGTTGAACTGGGCGGGCGCGAAACCCTGGCGCGCCGCCCGGATATAAAACTGAAACGCCGCGCCGGGATTCGCCGGCACCCCGCGGCCCAGCTCGTGCAGCATGCCGAGATTGAAATTAGCCGCCGCCAGGCCCCGGTCCGCCGCCTGCTGATACATCCGGATCGCCTCGGCAAAGTTCTGCACGACGCCCTGGCCGTTGGCGTACGCATTGCCCAGCGCGTTCAGGGCCTCGGCGTCACCGCGCTCCGCGCGCGCGCGGATGGTTTCCATTTCCGACTGGGCCCACCCGCGGATGGGCTCCATCAGCGCAAGTGCCAGCGTCGCAACGATCAGCCGCTGCTTCCAGATCGGAAATTTTCGGACCGCCCCCTCAGGTGTTCGCACGGGCCTCGGTTGTGGCCAAAACCTTACCCGGAAGCAAGGCAGCGTCTTGCATCCCATGAATGATTTTCTTGTCCGGCGGGCAGAAGGTCGCCAGCGCGCCGGAGAGCCGGGCCTTCCCCTCCACGACGAAGTAGTACGGGCAGAGCCGGAGGCGACCGGCCTTGACCCCGGCCGGCGCGACCGGCGCGGCGGCCCTGTCACCGGAATCGTCGTACACGGGATGTTCCAGGCGGCGTGGTTTCCGGTAGGCCTGCAGGACGTGCAGGTTGGTGCCGGCGAGTTCGATGGCGCGCTCGACCCCCTGCTGCCATTCCTCGCGGGAACAATCGCTGCCCAGCACCACACTGCGCGCACCCCACGCCGTTTCGTGGTAGCCGCTGATCTTCACGATGAGATCGCGTTCCTTCTGCGAGGCGTTGATCAGATCCCGCCAGTCGTTGAGGGGCCGGCCGGCGGCGCGGGGGCCGTCGAGCACCGCCCCGGGCGGCAGCGGCGCGGGGTCGATGATCCAGGACGGCGGAATCAAGGCGCGCAGAAGCTTCAAGGTCCGCCCGCCCAACGCCTCCGCCCAGTAATCCTGCAGCAGGTGATGGTGGAAAAGGGCAAGGGCCAGCTTCTCTTCCTGGAAGGGGCGGATCGGCGGGGCAATGGTGACCTCACCGGCTGCCCAGGCTTCGAAGAAAAAGCGCTGCGTCCGGATGTTCTCGAGGTCGAACAGCTCGAAGAACCGGTAGATCAGATCGATCTTCTCCGGATTGCCGTCGGAATCGAAAAAGAGCGCGTTTTCGAGCGGGAAGATATCTTCGGGCCGCAGGCAGAACACCCGTTTGCCCTGCAGCTGCAGCTGATGGGCGAGCCACTCCATCTCCGGGCGGTACGTGGCGGCTTCGTCGCTGACCACCAGGGCGATCAGCGGGTTGCGCTGCTCCGGTCGCAGCCCCGCGAGCGAGGCGTGGAACTGCGTGATCATCTGGTCGCCGTCGCCGAGGATCTTTACGCCCGGCTCGGCCGCATAAAGCCGGTTGAGGAAAGCCGTGAGCCCGATGCCGCCCGGCACCGAATCCAGCTCCGTCATGACGAAGCCCTCCTCCGTGAGGAGCAGGTCGGGACGGAGCACCGGCGGAAACAGGCCGCGGTTCTTCGGGTCCCGGGCGTGCTCGATCAAAGCCTTCGGTTTGCCGCGGTCCAGGTAGTCGGCCACCCAAGGCGCCAGCAGCGGTTTGTTCCGCAGCAGATTCTTGCCCGACGCGGAACGGAGATAGAGCGTTTCCAGTGCCTGATGAAATTCGAGGCACGCAGCGCCGATCGCCTCGAGCTGCGTCACCTGCTCCGGCGTCAGCGGCCAGGCCTCGGGCGAAAGCTGCCACGACTTCGCCTCGAACAAAGGCTGCGCCGTCAGGGCCTGCTGAATGTGCTCACGCGTAAGTCCGGGCATGGAGGGAAGTGAGAGTGAAAGTGAGAGTGAAAGTGGCCGCGGAGAAAAAGTGAAAGTGGAAGTGGAAATGCGGCAACCCCCTGAATGACGCGTGTTTCTCTATCCTCTCACTCTCACTCTCACTTTCACTTTCACTTTCACTTTCACTTTCACTTTCACTCCGAAGGTCACTCCTCCATCTGAATGTCCTTGTTCCGGTGGCGGGGGCAGCCGGCGCGGAGCCAGGCGTTGACGAAACGGTCGAGATCACCGTCGAGCACGCCCTGGGTGTCGCTCGTGCTGATGCCGGTGCGCAGGTCCTTCACCATCTGGTAGGGCTGGAGCACATAGCTGCGGATCTGGCTCCCCCACCCGATTTCGCCTTTCTCGCCGTAGAACTTGTCCATTTCCGCCCGCTGCTCGTCCTGCTTTTTCTCGTACAACCGGGCCTTCAGGACGTTCATCGCGCTGGCGCGATTCTTGATCTGCGAACGCTCGTTCTGGCAGACCACCACGATTCCGGAGGGAATGTGGGTGAGCCGCACGGCCGAGTCGGTCGTGTTGACGCCCTGGCCACCCTTGCCGGACGACCGGTACACGTCGACGCGGATTTCGCTGTCAGGAATCTCGATTTCGATCTCGTCGGTGACCTCGGCGATCACGTCGACCGCGCAAAAGGACGTGTGTCTCCGCTTGTTCGCGTCGAACGGACTGATGCGGACCAGCCGGTGCACCCCACGCTCGGCTTTCGCGTAGCCGTACGCGTTTTCGCCTTTGATCAGGAGCGTGGCCTTCGTGATGCCGGCCTGGTCGCCCACCTGGACGTCCTGGACCTCCACCGAAAAGCCACGGCGCTCGGCCCAGCGGTTGTACATCCGGAACAGCATGTCCGCCCAATCGTTGGACTCCGTGCCGCCCGCGCCCGACTGGATCGAGAAGATGGCGTTGTTCCGGTCGAACTGGCCGGTCAGGAAGGAGGCGATCTCCAGTTCGCCCAGCTCCTCGACCAGGGTACCCACCTGGGTCTCGACTTCCTGGGCGTACATCTCGCGCTCGCCGGGCGCCGCCGCCTCGACCAGTTCGAGCATCACCGCGATGTCGTCGAGCTTCTTCTGGTAGGCGACCACGGGCAGCACGGCCTTCTTCAGCCCGTTGAGCTTCCCGATGTGCTTCTGGGCGCGCTCGTTGTTGTCCCAAAAGGTCGGAGCGCCCATCTCCGCCTCCATGGCCTCTATTTCCCGCGTCTTTTGATCGACGTCAAAGAAACCTCCATAGATGCCCAGCGCGCTTCTTGATGTTTTCGATGTGATTGAAGGTTTCGGGTGAGATCATGATGGGACGTGAACCGACGACCAAAGCGAGATACCTCGGACGTGCCAAGTTTCAAGTCACGGGCTCGGAGTGACGGAGTTGCAGGTGACAGGTTCCAAGTTGCAGCCACCCGCTGCTCAACCTGCAACTTGCCCACCTGCAACGTCTCTCCGCCTAAACCACCGACTCGGCGGCGGCCGCCTTGCGCTTCTTTCGGTCCCAATACCAGGCGATCAGGATGCAGACCTCATACAGCAGGTAGAGGGGAATGGCCATCGCACACTGCGTGATCACTTCCGGCGTGGTCAGCAGCGCCCCCATGATGAACACCAGCACGCACACATGCCGCCGGTATTTGGCCAGGTCGCGGTGGTCCACAATGCCCATCTTCACCAGCAGCAGCACGATGACCGGAAACTGGAAACCCAGGCCCATGCCGAAGATGAACGCGGTGACGAAGCTGATGTACTGGTCCGCCCGCCAGTCCATGCCTTCAAACCCCAGCAACTCTGAATAGCCAACCGAAGCCCGCAGGGCGATGGGCAGGAGGAGGAAGTAGGTCATCAACACGCCGACCCAAAACAACAGGAAGCTCCACGTCGCCCACGGCAGCAAGGCCTGCCGTTCGCGGTGGTGCAGGGCGGGAAGGATGAAGCCCATCATGAAGTACGCCCAGAACGGGGCCGAGAGCACCAACGCCGCATAGATCGAGACCTTGAAGGCCGTGATGAAACCTTCCGCCGGACCGAAGTTGTGGAGCCGCACTTGCAGGGGGCCTTTTTCGGGCCGCTGCTCCGGCGCCAGCAGCTTGAGCGTCGCCACCTGTTCCTGACCAATGACCGTGGTGCCGATCTGGAACATCAACTGCGGTGCGTCGTCGCCTTCCGGCAAGCCCGAGAATTGCTCCCGCGTCACCGTGTAAGGTCCCAACACCTTGTCACCGATCTTGAACGAGACCGAAGGCTGCGGCTTCGCGAAGAGATCAATGTTCCGCAGGGGATACTCCAGCACTTCGACGATCTTGTGCGTGAACGCGAGGCACAGCACGAAGGTCAGGCCAATGGCGATGGTCGAGCGGATGACGGCCTTCCGCAGCTCCTCGAGATGACTCCAGAAGGACTGCCGCGGGCCGCCCTCTTCGACGGCGTGGACTGTGGCCGAGCCGCTCATGCTCCGGCTCAGCTCCGCAGTTTACCGGCGGCCTGTTCGGCCAGAAAGCTCTGGTACGTGGCTTGGACGCCTTCCTCGATTCCGACGCGGGCCTTCCAGCCCAGCTCCGACAGCCGGGAGACGTCCATGAGCTTGCGGGGCGTTCCGTCGGGCTTCGAGCTGTCCCAGACGATCCGGCCCTGGAAGCCCACCACCCGGGCCACGAGCTCCGTGAGCTCGCGAATGGTCACGTCCGTCCCGGTGCCGACATTGACCCAGTCCGGCGGGTTGTCGCTGCGCAGCAAGAAGGCGCAGGCGTCCGCGAGATCGTCCACGTGGAGAAATTCGCGGCGCGGCGAACCGGTGCCCCAGGCCGTGACGTCCGCGAGGTTCTTCTCCTTCGCCTCGTGGAAGCGCCGGATCAGCGCCGGCAGGACATGCGAATTCTGCGGATGATAGTTGTCACCCGGCCCGTAGAGATTCGTCGGCATCGCCGAGTGGAAGAGCACGCCATACTGCTGCCGGTAGAACTGGCAGAGCTTCAGCCCGGCGATCTTCGCGATGGCGTACGCCTCATTCGTGGGCTCGAGCGGACTGGTCAGAAGGACGTCCTCCCGCATCGGCTGCGGGGCGTGCTTGGGATAGATGCACGAGCTGCCGAGGAACAGGAGTCGCTTCACCCCGTGACGGTAGGCCGCATGGATCGTGTTCGCGGCGATCGCCAGGTTCTCGTACATGAACTCGGCCGGATACGTCGCGTTGGCGTGAATGCCGCCGACCTTCGCGGCGGCGATCACCGCCACCTCGGGCTTTTCGGCGGCATAAAACGCGTCCACCTGGGCCTGGTTCAGCAGGTCCAGCTCCCGCCGGGAGCGGAGCAGCAGGCGGGCGCCCGCTTCACGCTCGAACCGGCGGACCAGCGCCGCGCCGACCATGCCCTTGTGTCCTGCAATGAAGAGTTTCATCGGAGTGGCCCGCCGCCCGGGCTGCGGGCGGCCGCGTCGTCGCTCACTTCAGGTTGGCAATGCGGGCTTCGTGGCGCGCGAGTTCCAGGTCGTGTTCGACCATGATCTTCACGAGCTCCTTGAAGCGCACCTTGGGCTCCCAGCCGAGCTGCTTGCGCGCCTTGGCGGGATTGCCGATGAGGAGTTCGACCTCGGCGGGGCGCTCATAACGCTGGTCGTACTTCACATACTTCTCCCAATCGAGGCCGAGCTGCTGGAAGGTCTCGACGCAGAAGTCCCGCACGCTGTGGGTCTCGTTGGTCGCGACGACGTAATCGTCGGGCTTCTCCTGCTGGAGCATGAGCCACATCATTTCGACGTACTCCTTGGCATAACCCCAGTCGCGCTGGGCATCGAGGTTGCCGAGGTAAAGCGAGTCCTGGAGCCCCAGTTTGATGCGCGTTGCCGCGCGCGTGATCTTGCGCGTGACGAACGTTTCGCCGCGGCGCGGGCTCTCGTGGTTGAAGAGGATGCCGTTCGAGGCGTGAAGATTGTAGCTTTCGCGGTAGTTCACCGTGAGCCAGTACGCGTAGACCTTGGCGCACCCATAGGGGGAACGGGGCCAGAAGGGGGTCGTTTCCACCTGGGGGACTTCCTGCACCTTGCCGAACATTTCGGAGGACGACGCCTGATAATACCGCACCTTCTTCACCAGACCCGCCTCACGGATCGCCTCCAGGATCCGCTGCGCGCCCAGACCGTCGACGTCCCCGGTGTATTCCGGGATGTCGAACGAGACCCGGACGTGCGACTGCGCGCCGAGATTGTAGACCTCGTCGGGCTGCAGCTCATAGAGGAGCTTCACCATCTGCACCGAGTCGGCCAGATCGCCGTAGTGCAGGAACAGCTTCACGCCATTGACGTGCGGATCCCGGTACAGATGGTCGATGCGACTGGTGTTGAAGGTGGAGGCACGGCGGATGACGCCGTGAACTTCGTACCCCTTCTCCAGCAACAGTTCGGCGAGATACGAACCATCCTGGCCGGTGATACCGGTAATGAGCGCTTTTTTCATGCGGGAAGTCGTCGACGCTACGGGGCGCCGAGTTGGGGGGGCAAGCACTGAGTCACCGCCGCCGCGGGGATGCGGGCCTCGGTTCGCAACGGCAAGTTCCGCGGCGGCGTCCAGAGGCCCCATCCGAGCCGAGCCGGAGGCCTGTACGCAGGACGAGGGTCGTCCAACGAATCAGGCCTCTGTGAACTCTGTGTCCGAGCTCTGTGATGTGGCTGGATCGACTCAGCCCAGTGCCTTGAGCAGGCGCTCAAGCTCCGTCCGCTTGGCCTGCTGCTCGGCCAGTTGCTTCTTTGCACCCTCGATCACGGCGGGCGGGGCCTTGTCGGTGAACGCCTTGTTGCCGAGGCGGGCCTCCGTGCCGGCGATGTGCTTCGTCAGCTGTTCGAGTTCCCTGGACAGCCGAACCTTCTCGGCGCCGATGTCCACCGCGCTGGCGAGATCAAGGTAGACGGTGCCGAGCGGGGTCACGATGGCCGGGGCGCCTTCGACCGACTCGCGGCGCGTGATCTCCGCGGCGCCGGCCATGCGAATGAGCTTGGCCACATTGGGCTGCAACACCGACCAGTCGGCCTCCGTCGCCGTGACGAAGAGCTTGGAATCACGCCGGCTCGCGAGGTTGTGTTCGGCCTTCAGCGCGCGGGCCTGGGACACGAACGCCTTCAGCTTTTCCACCGCCGCCACCGCATCGCGGTCCAGCGTCAGCCCTTTCGCCGCGGCGGCCCGGGCGAGGGTTTCGGCGCTTTCGATCGTGGTTTGCTCGATGAAGGTTCCTTCCGGGCCGTAGCCGAGTTGATGCCACAGCTCCTCGGTGATGAAGGGAATCACCGGGTGCAGCAGCAGGAGCGTCTGACGCAGCACCAGGTCCTGCAGCGCGAGGCAGTTCGCCTTCGTTTCCGGCGCCTGGAGCTTGGACTTGGAGACCTCGACGTACCAGTCGCAGAAGTCATTCCAGAAAAAGCCGTACATCGCCTGCACCGCCGCACTGAACTCAAACTCGTCGAAGCAGCGGCTCACCTCCTTGGTGGTGGCGAGCAGACGGTCCAGGATGGCGTGATCGTCGGCATCAAAGCGGGCGGGCTCCAGGCGCGCCACGATGGCGGCAAGCGACGAGTTATCCCCCGCCTCGCCGCTGATCTGGCGAAACCGGCACGCATTCCAAAGCTTGTTGCAGAAGTTCTTCCCCGACTCGATCCGGTCTTCCTGGAAGCGGATGTCCTGGCCCTGCGGTGCGATCGAAATGATGCCGAAGCGAAGTCCGTCCGCGCCATATTTGTCGATCAGGGTCAGCGGATCAGGCGAGTTCCCCAGCGACTTCGACATCTTGCGACCCTGCGCGTCGCGGATGATGCCCGTGAAGTAGACGTGCTTGAACGGAATCCGCTGCTCGAGCGTCTGCCCGGGCATGAACTCGAGCCCCGCCATGATCATGCGCGCGACCCAGAAGAAGATGATGTCGGGCCCCGTGACCAGCGTGGTCGTGGGGTAGAAATAGTCGATGCCCGCTGCCTTCATCGCGGCCTGATTCGGCCAGCCCATGGTGGCGAAGGGCCACAGCCACGACGACGCCCACGTATCAAGCACGTCGTCCTCCTGCACCCAATTTTCGGGATCGGACGGGCCGTCGAACGACACGTGGACCTTCGTGGTGTCGCGCAGGTCCGCCTCGGTCAGCTTCTCCTTGTCGAGACCCTTGCGGTACCACACGGGAATCCGATGTCCCCACCAGAGCTGGCGGCTGATGCACCAGTCCTGGATGTTTTCCAGCCAGTGGAGGTACACCTTGCTCCAGCGTTCGGGGTGAAACTTGATGTGGCCGTCGCGCACGGCCGCCTTCGCCTCCTCGACCTTGGGGTAACGCAGCCACCACTGCCAGGTCAGGCGCGGCTCGATCGGCACATCGGCGCGCTCCGAATAGCCCACGTTGTTGGAGTACGCTTCTTCGGCCACCAGCGCGCCGCGCTCTTTCAGCAGTTCAGCGGCCTTCTTCCGGCCGGCGAAGCGATCCAGGCCCGCCAGCTCGGGGCCCGCGAGTTCGTTCAAGGTGCCGTTCGCGTGCAGCACATCGACAATCGGCAGCGAGTGCCGGCCCCCGACCTCGAAATCGGCCTTGTCGTGCGCCGGGGTGATCTTCAACGCGCCGGTGCCGAATTCGCGGTCGACCGCGGTGTCGGCAATGATCGGAATCTCGGCGGCCGGCCCGATCGGGCGGCGAACCTTCCGGCCGATCCAACCCGCGTACCGCGGGTCTTCCGGGTGCACCGCGATGGCGACGTCGCCCGGGATGGTCTCGGGTCGGGTGGTCTTGACCTCGATGAACGTGCCCGGGGCGTCGACGCGCTCATAGCGGAGGTGATACATCGTGCCGTTCGCCGGCTTCATGATCACCTCTTCGTCGCTCAGTGCGGTCAGGGAAACGGGGCACCAGTTCACCATCCGCTTCCCGCGGTAGATGTGGCCCTTCGCGAACAAGTCGACGAACACCTCGAGGACCGCCTTCGAGTAGTGCGCATCCATGGTGAACTGGGTGCGGTCCCAGTCGCACGACGCGCCCAGCCGCCTCAGTTGCTCGAGGATGATGCCGCCCTTTTCGTGCCGCCACTCCCAGACCTTCTCCAGGAACTTCTCGCGGCCGAAATCGTGACGCGTCTTCTTCTGCTTCCGCAGCTCGCGTTCCACCACCGTCTGCGTGGCGATGCCGGCGTGATCGGTGCCGGGAATCCACAGCGCCGACTTCCCTTCCAGGCGGGCCCGACGAATGAGGATGTCCTGCAGCGAGTTGTTCAGGACGTGCCCCATCGTGAGCACGCCGGTGACATTAGGAGGCGGGATGACGATGGAGTACGGCTCCTTGGTCGGATCGACCTTCCCGGCAAACGCCTGCGCGGCCTGCCAGTCGGCATACCACTTCTTTTCGACGTCACGCGGTTCGTAGCTCTTGCTGATCTCGGCCATGGGCGTTGCGGTAATTTGAAACCGCCGAGACAACCGCGCCGCGCTGCGGGAGGCAAGAGCACCTTTTGGAAGCGATGGGCGGTAAGCGTTAGGCGGTAAGCTTCCCAGCCTACAGCCTAACGCCTACAGCTTGCTTTCTAGTTCACCTGTTTCCAGTCCGCGACCTTGGGATTGAAGAAGCCGGACTCGGTGTAGGCGCGCTGCACCGTGCCATTGTCGCGGAGGGCCTTCGTACCGGCGGCGAGCGCCTGGTGCACGGCCGCAGCGGCGGTGGATTTTTTCGAAACGATATAAGCGCGGTAGGAGCCGAGGGCAACCTTCTGTCCCGGCACCGGGATGAGCCGCACACCGTTGCGCACCATCGCCAGATCGGCCGCGCCGGAGAACTCATCCAGCATAAAGTCAGCCTGGCCTTTCTGCACGGCCGCGTAAGCGAGCTCCGGCGTGGCGACCTTCACGACGCCTTTGGGCGAGAGCGCCTGCAGCGTCTTGCCGTCGAACTCCCAGCTCGAAACCACGACACCCGTTGCCTCCTTGAAGTCGGCCATCGAGCTGAGCTTGAGCAGCCGCTCGTTCGTCGGCAGCACGTAGATCCCTTTCACAAACTCGCCCTGCGCCAGCACCGGTTCGGTCGACAGCACGGCGTCGGCGTTCGCCTCGATCTCGGGGCCCCAGATCGACTCCGCCGAAAGGTCGCACCGACCCTCGACGACCTCCTTCTTCGCAAGGTCATAGGTCAGCGCGCGCACCAGCTCGAAATCGAAGTCCAGCCCGCCGGCCCGCAACGCCTGAAGTTGCAGCACCAGGTCCACCACCGGCCGCGAGGCATTCCCGTTCTTGAAGGACTTGATGTTTTCCCATGACGTGGTCGCGGTCCAATTGGCAAACGCGTCCATTGCGGCGGCGGTCGTGGCGATTTTCAGGTGGGTTTTGGCGGGGAGCGCCGTTGCGAGCAGCGCCAGGACAGACCAGGCGGCCGCACGCAGCAGCCGCGCCAGGGGAGACGGAGTAGGCATAGGGGGAGTGAGCGCGCGGGGGGTTGCGAAGCGTGCGCCCGGTGACTTATCGGAACAGCAGCAAAAAACCTTAAATTCCGGTCATGGTCGCCGCGGTTTCGAGCCGACTACCGCTTCGTTTACTCATTATCATGATGAGACTTGCGCCTTAAAGAACCCCCATGCCGGCACTTCGGCGTTGAATGTCCCCCCTTCCCGGTACGAACTGACTCCCCACCCGAATGTCAGCCGACATCCACCAACACGCGCGTGAAACCCTGCAGTTCAAGGGCGAGGTCCCCGTGGCCAGCCGCCTGACCGCCTGCAAGGAATTCCTTAAGAGCGAGACCGCAGCGCTTCGCGCCCGCCACGATGCCGGCGCGCCGGGCCTGCAGATCGTCCACGAACGCGCGGAGACGATCGACGAGTTGCTGCTCGCGCTTTTCGACTACGCGCTGGAATCGTACGCTCGGCAGACGGGGACGAAGCCGACGCCGGTGTCGCTGGTCGGCTTGGGCGGCTACGGCCGCCGCGAGCTGTCGCCTTGGAGCGATATCGACGTGATGTTCCTGTTCCCGACCAAGACGCCCCCCGCGGAGGCCAAACCGCTGCAGGAGCATCTGACGAACGAGATCCTGTATCCGCTATGGGATTGCGGGCTCAAGGTCGGCCATTCGACCCGGACGATCGACGATGCCTTCAATGAGGCGCGAAAGGAGATCCAAACCAAAACCGCCCTGCTCGAGTCACGATTGATCGCGGGCTCGGAAAAGGTGTACGCCACCTTCTCCCAGGCCTACCGCAGCTACTACACCAGCGAGGACCCCAAGGGGTACATTGAGCTGCGGCTCGACGACCAGGCGAACCGTCGGGCGAAGTTTGCGAATACCGTCTTCAATCAGGAGCCGGACATCAAAAGCGGCGTGGGTGGGCTGCGCGATTACCAGAACGCCGTGTGGATGGCGCGGGTGAAGCTGGACATCGTGTCCATCAACGAGCTGGCCAGCCAGAACTACCTCCGACTCGAGGATCTGAACGCCTTCCGCAAGGCCTACGACTTCCTGCTCCGCGTGCGCAACGAGCTGCATTTCATGAGCTCGCGGGCGACCGACGTCATGACCCTCGACCAGCAGCCCCGCATCGCGGAAAAGCTGGGGTACACCGACCCCGAGATGCTCGTCCGGGTGGAGCATTTCATGCAGGACTACTACAAGTCCGCGCAGACCATCTACCGGGTGTCCAAACTCGTGGAAGACCGGCTCGCCCTGAGCATCGGCCGCAATGAAAACCAGGGAGGCCGCTCCTTCCGCGAGTCGCTCCTCGCCTCCCGCTTCCAGCGGACGAAACGGCTGGACGGGTTCATCCTCCGCGGCCGCGAGCTGGTGGCGGAAAAGCCGGACGTCTTTCGGGAAGATCCCGTCCGCCTCATCCGGGTGTTCCGGCATGGCCAGCAGCTGGAGGCCGCCCTGGACTTCCACCTCTGCGAGCTGATCCGCACGTCGGCGCCGCTCCTGACCCGGCAGATCGCCCACTCCCGCGATGCGAGCGTCGCCTTCCGGGCGATCATGTCGGAAGCGGGCGCCGTGCATCCCGTGCTGGCCCGGATGCATGAACTGGGGGTGCTGGGAAAATTCATCCCGGAATTCGACGGGCTGACCTGCCTGGTCCAGCACGAGTTCTACCACCGGTACACGGCCGACGTGCACACGCTGAACGCCATCCGGGAGCTGGACCGCATCTACACCGAAGCCGAGCCGATCACCCTGAAGTATCGCGCGGCCCTCCACGAGACCCAGGACGCATCGCTCCTTTACCTGACCCTCCTCCTCCACGACATCGGCAAGGCGGAAGGCATCCGCGGCCATGCCGAAAGCGGGGTGCGCATTTCCCTGCCCATCCTCGAACGGCTGGGGGTCGAAGGCGACGACCGGGAACTGATCGTGTTCGTGATCAAAAATCACCTCGCGATGGCACGATTCTGGCAGAAGCGGGACGTCGATGACCCCAAGACTGCCATTGCATTCGCCGAACTCGTGGGCACCGCGGAGCACCTGCGGCACCTCTACGTTCACACGTTTTGCGACGCGCGGGCGACGTCGATGGATTTGTGGAATAGTTACAAGGACACGTTGCACACCACGCTTTACCGGTCGACGTTCGAACGGCTGAAGCATGGTGAAGCGGTCGATGCCTCGCTGCAGGAGAAGAAGAAAATGACCCAACAGGAACTCATCACGAAAACCATTCCGGGTATCAGCGCGGACGAAATCAACGCGCACTTCAGTCTGCTGCCGGACCGCTATTTCATCCACACCGACGCCACCGAAATCGCACTGCACATCCAGATGGTCAACCGGCTGCTGCAGTCGATCACCTCGGCCGATTCGGTCAGTTCGCTGCGCCCCATCATCGAGTGGAAGGACGACCTGAACCGGTCGCTCACCATCGTGAACGTCGTCACGTGGGACCGCGCCGGCCTGTTCTACAAGCTGGCGGGCGCGTTCAGTGTCGCCGGCCTCAGCATCCTGGGCGCGAAGGTCATCTCGCGCACGGATCACATCGCCATCGATACCTTCTATGTCGTCGAGCCCGGCCGGGGGCCGGTTCAAAGCGCCGCGGCCCAGGAGAAGTTCGCCCGGACGATCGAGGAGGCCCTGGTCGCGAACAGGGACCTCCTGCCCGACATCCAGGCGCAGGCGAAGCGCATCGCGTCGACCCGCTACCTCTCGACCACAACCGGCGAGACCCTGCAGAGCTCGTTCCCCCCCACGGTCGACGTGTATCATGAACTCTCGATGCAGCGGACGATTGTCGAGGTGCAGGCACGCGACCAGATCGGCCTGCTGTATCAGCTCGCCAAGATCATTTCGTCGCACGGCTTCGACATCAGCTTCGCGCGCATCGGCACCGAACGCGGCGTGGCCATCGACACCTTCTACATCGAGGACGCCAACGATGAGCCGGTCGAAGATGAGGTCCGCCTGGTGGCATTGCGCGACTCGCTGATGAACGTGATCGCGCCCGGGACGGTTGTGCCGGCGCCGCCCTCCGGAACCAACGGCGTCGCCCTCCCAGCCAAGCCGGCGGTGGCGAAGTAGGCAGTGGACTGGCGGACATTGCGCGCCAGCCGGAGGCCAATCATTCCGCCTGAAGGCGGCCCTACCTACCCCAGCAGCGCCTCCGCTCCGGCTTGGGTACGTAGTCCCGCCTTCAGGCGGAATGCCTCGCCCCCAAACCCCGCTAATGGCTGGCCAGCGTCGATGGGAACTCTATTTCCTCCCTCGTGACCCATCGGCCGGCCCAGCCACCTTCGCATCTGCTGCCTGCCCTCTACGCGCTCGCGTCCCTCGCGAGCCGGGCGGACGACCCTCAGGACGCGCTCGCGCGCATGCTCGATGTCATCGTCAGGCATTTCCGCGCCGATGCCGGCTCGATTGCTTTGCTGAGCCCCGACACCGGCCGGCTGCAGACCGAAGCGCAGGTGGGCAATCCCCGCGCGGCCGATGAACCCGGGCTGAAGCTCGGTCATGGCATCACCGGCTGGTGCGTCCTCAACCGCCGGCCGCTGCTGGTGCCCGACGTCACCGACGAGCCGCGCTACATTGCGGCCCGACCCTCGACCCGCTGCGAAATGGTCGCACCGATGCTGGACCAGGACTCGGTCATCGGCGTGATCGACCTGGAGAGCGACATCGTCCGGAGCTTCACGCCCGAAAACCTCGCCGATCTCTGCACGTTGGCACGCGAAGCCGCCGCGGTGATGCAGCGCCTCTGGCAGCTGCGGCACCTCCTGGGCAAGGCGCGGCAGCTGGAATCCCTGATCGTCGCGGGCCAGTCGCTCGTCACCAAGCTCGAGCAGCAGGAACTCTTCGACACGCTGACCCGGGAGGCCTCCCGGATGCTGCCGGCCCGCCGCGCGGCGCTCTACCTTTACGACGCCACCGGCCCAGCCGTGCGCCTGGCCTCGCTCACGGGCAGGGAGGCCGGGACCCTCCCCGCGGAGGCCTGGCCGCTTGACGCATGTCTCGTCGCCAGCGCGATCCACACCCGCCGCGCGGTGACCTTCGCCGACGTGCAGTCGCCTGACTTCCGCGAGCTGGCCGATCTGCCGGACGACCCCACGCTCACGTCCGTCCTCGCGATTCCGATGCTGTTCGAAGGCGATGTCCTGGGCGTCCTCGCGGTCTTCACCGATCGGGTCCACCGCTTCGACAACGACGAGAAACGCCTGTGCTCGGCGCTCGCCAGCCTTGGCGCCGTCGCGCTGCAGAATGCGCGGCTGTATGCGCGCGTATTCCAGAGCGAGGACGTCCTGCGGAAGAACGAGCGGCTGACCACCCTCGGTCTCCTTGCGGCGGAGATCGCCCATGAAATCCGCAACCCGCTCACGGTCCTCAAGCTGCTCCACGGCGGGCTCGGGCTCGATTTTCCGGAGGACGATCCACGGCGCACCGACATGCGGGTGATCGGCGAAAAACTCGATCAGCTGGAGGCCATCGTCTCCCGCGTGCTGAGTTTCGGCAAGGCCCCGAGCAGCCTGCATTCGCGCTGGTCGCTGGCGGACATCGTCAACGACACGCTCGTGCTCGTGCGGCTCAAGCTTGCCCAGACCAAGGTGTCCGCCCGCTTCGAGACGCCGGGGCGGCCGCTGTTCGTCGACGTGCACAAAGGCCAGCTCCAGCAGGTGCTGCTCAACCTGCTGCTGAACGCCACCCATGCCATGCCGGAAGGCGGCACGATCACGCTGCGCGCCGTGGCGGAAGACCGCGGCACCGCCCACGTGGTTCACCTGGACATCACGGATACCGGCCACGGCATCCCGGAAGAAATCCGCCACTCGATCTTCGACTCCTTCCTGTCGGGACGGCCGGATGGCACCGGGCTCGGCCTGGCGATCGCCAAGCGCATCCTCGTTTCACACCATGGCGACATCACGCTGGAGGAAACCGGCGCCCACGGCACCACGCTGAGGGTCACACTACCCCTCGCGAAATAGCTGCGCCGCCCATGGCCAACCCGCCGCTCACACCGGAAGCGCGCCCGCGCCTGCTGCGCCTCGTCACCCTTCTGGCGCTCGTGCTGATGGCGGCGGGAGTCGTGGTGCTCACCTGCCTGCCCCGGCTGCCCGTGCCACTGCGGATGATGGCAGGGCTGGGCGACATCTTCATTGGTCTGGTGCTGCTGGTGATGGTGAGGCAACAGCACCAGCCCGGGGCGGCACGCACCGCGCAGCCGGACCACGCAGCGCCCCCCGCCCCGGAAACTCCAAACGCCAAGCCCCAAACGCCAAAGAAACTCCCAGCCCCCAGCTCCGAGTCGTGAGTTTTGGCCCTGGGATTTCGTTGGTGGTTGCGGGCGGGCCGCCCGCGGTCCATCGGACCGGCCTCACTGGACCGGCCTCACTGGACCGGCCACACTGGACCGCCACACTGGACCGGCCTCACTGGACCGCGGGCGGCCCGCCCGCCTTCAGGGAGTTTGAAGTCTTAGCCCCAAAGTCGCGCGCGGCTCCAGAGTTGCGCGGATCGACCGCCGCCGCCACGTTCCTGACATGCTCGCAACGCTCGTGATGACGGTGATCGGACCCGACCGACCGGGTCTGGTGCAAATGGTGGCCACGCGGGTGGCCGACAATGGCGGCAACTGGCTCGAGAGCCGCATGTGCCGGCTCGGCGGCCAGTTCGCCGGCATCCTGCGCCTCGAGGTCGCCAAGGAGAACCGCGATCCTCTGGTGAATGCGCTGCGCACGCTCGAGGTGGATGGGCTCCGTGTCATCATCCACGCCGAGGGAGCCGCCGGGACCGCGAAGACCGAGGGCGTCCTCGTGCAGGTGGAAATCGTGGGCCACGACCGGCCGGGCATCCTCCGCAGTGTTTCCGGCGTGTTTGCGGCGCATGGCGTCAACGTCGAAGAGCTGGCGTCCGAGCGCGTCAGTGCCCCGATGGGCGGCGGCACCCTGTTCCAGGCGCGCGCCACCGTGCTCGTGCCTCCGCACGTGAAAGTCAGCGCGGTGCGCGCCGACCTCGAAACCATCGCCAGCGACCTGATGGTCGACCTGAAGGTGGAATAGCAGAATTACAGGTTCGGACGTTACAGGTTTCAGGTTGGGCGGCGGCGAAACCTGCCAGACTGGAACCTGCCACGATCGCGGCTCGGCCCGGCCTATTCCTCCAGCTCCACGTTCCAGTAAGCGACGTCCAGAAAGTCCTTCCAGACCTCGTGCTTTTCATTGCCCAGCACGAGGGAGATCACCGGGCGCCATTTCGGCCGCTGCGGCTTGCGGATCAGGCGCATGCCGGCCTCGTGCGGCAACCGGTTCGCCTTCCGGGTATTGCACTTGATGCAGGAGCAAACGATGTTCTCCCAGGTGGTTTTCCCGCCATGGTCCCGCGGGATCACATGATCGAGGTTGAGCTGCTCCCGCGGCAGCACCCGGGCGCAGTACTGACACGTGTTCTTGTCGCGCTCGAAAACGTTGTTGCGCGTCAACTTCAGCTCCTTGCACGGCAACTTGTCGAAGAACGTCAGGAGAATAACCCGCGGCAGCCGGATCGTGCGCGTCGGCGTATGGACCATGTCGAGCTGCTCGATCGGCGGGTTGTGCCGCGAGAAATCGATCCAATCGAGCATCGAGTACGTGCGAAAATCGTCCGCGTAATGATGCACGACCTGCGCGTGGCCCCGGGCGAGGAGTGCGAACGCCCGCCGCGCACCAATGACGTTCACCGCTTGCCAGAGCCGGTTCAAAACGAGCACGGGTTGATCGAGCGCCGTCTGCATACGGGAGCAGGCCAATAATGGGCAGGAGCCAGCTCTGTCAAGAATCCGGACCGGGGCGGATTCAAACTCAACCTCCAACCGCCAACGCTCAACACCCAACCCCCAAGCCATCGAAAAGGCGCTTTCCGGTGTTGGAGGTTGGCTGTTGGACCTGAATACCGATTTTGCCACAGAGGTCACAGAGGCCCGATCAGAGCCGAGCCGGAGGGGGCGCTGCGACTGTCTTGGGCTCGCGCCGGACCGGTTTATTTGTCGGGGCTTTGGAGGTCAGCCGTCGACTCGCTGGCGCTCCTCGCTACGTTCGGATAGCCGCCCATCCGTTCGATGTTCGATGTTCGATGTTCCATGTTCGACGTTGGATGTTGGACGTTGGATGTTGGATGTTGGACGTTGAGGTTTCGACCTGCCCTCCCGTCATCGAATCGCTGGCGCTCTTCGCTACGTTCGGATAGCCGCCCATCCGTTCGATGTTCGATGTTCGATGTTCGATGTTCGATGTTCGATGTTCGATGTTCCATGTTCGACGTTGGATGTTGGACGTCGGATGTTGGATGT
>JAEWKR010000045.1 GCA_023457715.1 Verrucomicrobiota bacterium | reverse complement strand
TAGCCGGAACGATGCAGACGGATTAACCACGAATGGACACGAATGAACACGAATAGGAGAGGAAACTCGAATGCAGCCCGTCCGTAGTCCCGCTCACTGTTTTGTGCCTGCGCGGAAGTGATGATTTCCCCAGGTCTTCATTCGTGTCGATTCGTGTCCATTCGTGGTCAGCTGAATCGTTCCGGCTGAGGGATGATGAACACAGATGGACTCAGAATTGGAAAAAGACGGGCCTGGATCCGTGTCCATCTGGGTTCATCTGTGGTTCAAGGGGTTTGATTTGGTTGCCCCGTAGCCGCTCTGTCCTCTGTGCGTCGGGGGTTCAACGTATTGCCGGCTGGGGGACGGACATGCAGCGCGGGCTGTTTTTGGGCTTTCGCCGGCTTTCAGGGCTGACTACGACTTCGCAGGATGATGCGACGGGGCGGCACATTGCGACGAATGGGGGCGGTCGTGGCGCTGGGTGCGCTCGCGGCGGCGCTGACGGCCGGCGACGCCGTGCCCGTCGAGTCCGTACGTCCGGTCTCCGGGTTGGGCGAGGTGAGCGAGGAGCTGACTTCCCTCAAAGGCGCACAGCAGGCCGGCGAGGCCAGGCTTGGTCCGGGCGCGATCGAGATGCCGAAACTGCATCAGCCCGCCGATGAGCAGACGGGGCAACGGAGGCGCACCCCGGATGGACGCGACCCGCGTGGCACGCTGCCGCCCAAGACCGGCAATTGGCTGGTTGACGGCGTGGCCCGGGAGAAAGCGCTGGCCGAGAAGGCCGGCCGGGCACCGCGGGACAGCCGGTCCTCGGAACGCGAGAGCCGCGGACTGGATTCCCTGGCTGGTGAAACGGGTCCGGAGGGGGACGAGGCCGAATCTTCCGGCGACGCGTCGGGACTTGAGCCGGGGACGGTGACCGCCGGCGAGGGGACCGATGGGCTGGTCGACGCACCGGCGCCGCAGGACCCGGTGGCGCTTCCGGAGGCAGCCGGTCCCAATCCGCTCGCCGACTTCCTGAGCGACTGGCTGAGTCCCGGCGACCACGACCTGCTCCGCAGCACCCTGGAGCCGTCGGCGGTTTCCGGCGGCACCGACCGCCCGGGCCCCGTGACGATCGAGTCGGCCAACCCCGTCATCGCCGCGTTTGGGGCGCGCGGCCGCATGGAGACCGGAAACCGGGATGCCAGGCCGGCGGACAACCCCTTCCTCGCTTTTCTGCAGCCGGCTGAAACGGACGGGCCCGCCGCCGCTGCCGCCGCGCCGCTGCCGGCGCCGGCGCCCGAACCTTTGCCGCCGCCCGCACAGCTGGAGCCCCCGCGGACGCGCTCCCGGACTCCTGACTTTGTCCGCCCGTTGCAGGACGAGAAATACTACAAGCCGTTGAAGCGGTTTTAGGGCTTGGATTTCCAGCCCCCGGATGTTTCCCTTGCCGGTTTCAATCATGGCACTGGCATTTCTATTCGCTGGGCAGGGCGCCCAAAAGGTCGGAATGGGCAAGTCGCTGGTCGAGGCTTCGGCGGCGGCCCGGGCGCTGTATGGCGAGGCTAACCAAGTCCTGGGCTGGGACTTGGCCAAAATCAGTTTTGAAGGGCCGGACGCGGAGCTGACCCAGACCAAGGTCTGCCAGCCGGCGCTCTTTGTGCACGGGCTGGCCCTGGTGGCGGCGGCGCAGGAGCTGGGCCGCATTCCGAGCGGGCAGCCGCAGTATGCGTTGGGACTGAGCCTGGGCGAATTGACCGGCTATTGTGCGGCCGGCGTTTTTGATTTCGCGACCGGACTGAAGATCGTGGCCGAACGCGGACGGTTGATGCAGCAGGCCTGCGAGCAGACGTCAGGCACGATGGCGGCGATCGTGGGCGAAGATCGGCAGAAGGTCATCGATCTGTGCCGGGATTTCGACGTCGAGGCGGCCAACTTCAACGCGCCGGGCCAGATCATCATTTCGGGCGACAAGGAAAAGGTCGGCGCCGCCGTGGCGGCCGCCAAGGAGCGCGGCATGAAGAAGGTGATGCCACTGAACGTGGCCGGCGCCTATCATTCGCGGTTGATGGAGCCCGCGCGGCAGCAGTTCGCGGCGTTCCTCGAGCCGATTCCGTTCTCCAGCCCGAAATTCACGGTCTTCACGAACACGACCGGCCAGGCGATCAGCGATCCCACTGCGATCAAGGCCGCGCTCGTGAAGCAGGTCGTTTCGTCCGTGCTGTGGGAGGACTGCATGCGCAGCGCGGTCGGCGCGGGCGCCACCGAATTCTGGGAATTCGGCCCGGGCGGCGTCCTCGCCGGCCTGGCCCGACGCACCGACAAGGCGTGGGTCGTCAAGAGCTTCGCCGAGTATTCGGATTTGCAGTCCGCCTGATTCTCTAACCACGAATGGACACGAAGGGACACGAATATCAGGCAGCCTGGGGTTGGGCCGTGCTTCAGCCCGCCGTCGGGTCCCTTGAGTGCCCGGCAATGGCGGGCTAAAGCTCCGCCCTACTTGTCGGTCAGCTATTCGTGTTCATTCGTGTCCATTCGTGGTTAACTCCTCCTCTTTCCCTCCCACCGTCCCTCGTCCCTTTCGTTAATGTCTGCTGAGCTTACCCGGAATTTCTGCATCATTGCCCACGTCGACCACGGCAAGACGACGTTGTCCGACCGTCTGTTGGAATACACCAACACGGTCGAGCAGCGCGTGCTGACGGATCAGCACCTCGATGCCATGGATCTCGAGAAGGAGCGGGGCATCACCATCAAGTCGCACCCCGTCACGATGACGTACCACGCCAAGGACGGGAAGGCGTACAAGTTGAACCTGATGGACACGCCGGGCCACGTGGACTTCTCGTACGAGGTCTCGCGCAGCTTGGCCGCGTGCGAGGGCGCCGTGCTCCTGATCGACGCGGCCCAGGGTGTCGAGGCCCAGACCGTCGCGAACGCGCATCTGGCCTTCTCCCAGAAGCTCGCGGTGATCCCGGTGATCAACAAGATCGACCTCCCGAGCGCCAACCTCGAGATGTGCATGAAGCAGCTCGAGGACATCCTGACGATCCACGCCGAGGAGGCCATCCTCGCCAGCGGCAAGTCCGGGATCGGCATCGTCGACATCCTCGAGGCCGTGGTGCAGCGCGTCCCCCCGCCGCGGTGGACGGATTATCCGGCGACCCGTACGCTGGTGTTCGATTCACTCTACGATTCGTACCGCGGGGTCATCTCGTACGCGCGGGTGTTCTCCGGCGCGATCAAGGCGGGGGAGCAGATGTTGCTGATGAGCAACGGCCAGAAGTCCGAGGTGAAGGAGGTCGGCGTGTTCACCCCCAAGATGGAGAAGGTCGACGTCCTCGGCGCGGGCGACGTGGGCTACGTCATCTCGAACATCAAGAGCACCGCCGACATCAAGATCGGCGACACCATCACGCTCGCCAACAAGCCGGCGGCGGAGATGCTTCCGGGTTACAAGGAGGTCCGGCCGATGGTGTTCTGCGGACTCTATCCGCTCGAGAGTGCCGACTACGAGAAGCTGAAGGCGGCGCTCGGCCGGCTCCGGTTGAATGACTCCGCCTTCGTGTACTCCTCGGAAAGCTCCGTGGCGCTGGGCTTCGGCTTCCGCTGCGGCTTCCTCGGTCTCCTGCACATGGAGATCATTCAGGAGCGCATCCGCCGCGAGCACGACGTGGAGATCATCTCGACGTATCCAAGTGTCGTCTACCACGTGATCCCGCACGGCGGCGAACTGCTCGAGGTCGACAACCCGGTGAATCTGCCGGACCCCGGGACCATTCTGGAGCTGCGCGAACCGACGATCACGGCGTCGATCATCGTCCCCAATGACAGCATGGGCGACATCCTTGCGCTGATCATGGAGAAGCGCGGCACCTGCGACCACACCGACACCCTCGACATGGGTCGCGTGATGCTGCGCTGCTCGCTGCCGCTGAATGAGATCCTCGTCGATTTCAACGACCGGCTCAAGAGCATCACCCACGGCTATGGCTCGATGGATTACGAGCTGGGTGAATACCGGACGTCCGATCTGGTGAAGATGGAGATCCTCATCAACGGCGATCCCGTGGACGCCTTCGCCAGCATCGTGCATCGCGAAAAGGCGGAAGGAAAGGGGCGCGAGCTCTGCGAGCGGCTGGCCGAAATCATCCCGCCGCAGATGTTCAAGGTCGCGATCCAGGCTGCCATCGGCGGCAAGATCATCGCCCGCGACAACGTCCGCGAAATGCGCAAGGACGTGACCGCGAAGTGCTATGGCGGCGACATCAGCCGCAAGCGGAAGCTCCTGGACAAGCAGAAGGAGGGCAAAAAGAAGATGAAGCAGATCGGCAAGGTCTCCATCCCGCCCGACGCCTTCATCAAGGTGCTGCAGAATGGGTGAGGCGGGCTCGCGGCAGCCGAGTGAAAGAGAAAGTGAAAGTGAAAGTGAAAGTGAGAGTGAGAGTGAAAGTGGGGAGGGGGTGCGGGAACGACACCGCGCTGGACACCTGCTACTGTCTCGTTTGCATTGAACGGCGAAGCACCGAGCTGCGGCCCTAGAGCCACTTTCACTCTCGCTTTCACTTTCCCTTCGTCATGTTCGGCTTCTTCAAGTCTCAGGAACGCAAGATGCGTGAAAACGCGGCCAACTGGCTGGAGGTCGCGGAGAAGGTGTATCACTTCCGTCGCGATGTCCTGCCTGCCGCGCAGGTCACGGAACTCCAGACTGAGATCGGGGGCCTCCGCGGCCTGCTGAAGGAGCGCGCCGGCGCCGAGAAGCTGAAGCTGGCCATCGAGCGCCTCGAAGAACTGCTGCGCCGGACCGGCGGGGCGATCTACCCCAAGAGCGCCCTGGTCGAGAACGTGGAGTTCTTCCTGGTGGCCGCGATCGTGATTCTCGGCATCCGCACGTACTTCGTGCAGCCGTTCAAGATTCCGACGAACTCGATGTGGCCGACCTACAACGGCATGACGCCGCAGGTTTTCCCGGCGCGCGACCAGGAGCCGGGCGTCGCGGCGCAGGTGGGGCGCTTCCTGGCCTTCGGCGCGCGTCCCCGGCGCGTCGATGCGCCGGCGGACGGCGAGGTGCTGATTCCGCTCGGCTTCGAACGGGGACGGTTGCCGTCGCAGACCGTGGGCGATCGCACGTGGCTGGTCATCCCGACCAAGGTGAAGGAGTACACGTTGTACGTCGGCGGCGAGCCGGCCCGGGTGAGGGTGCCGATGGATTTCGATTTCGAGTGGGCGATCCGCGACGCGTTCTTCCCCAATTCGACCCGCCCGCAGGAGCCGGCGGCGACCGACCTCATGCGCGCCGCCATGCGCCCCGGGGCGGTCGCCCGCGGGCCCGACGGTCAGCTCTATCTCCGCACCGGCCGGCAGTTAAAGCGCGGGGAACGGCTGCTGTCCTTCGACATTCTCACCGGCGATCAGTTGTTCGTGGACCGGATGAGTTACCACTTCATCCGCCCTGAGGTGGGCAGCGGGTTTGTGTTCCGCACCGGAAACATCCCCGGATTGGCCGCGAGCTTCGGCGACCAGTACTACATCAAGCGTCTGGTGGGCGTCCCCGGCGACACGCTCGAGATTCGTCAGCCCGTCCTGTATCGCAACGGCGCGCCCATTACGGGGTCCGCCGCCTTCGACAAGAATGCGAGGCAGGCGGGGGATTACGTGGGCTACCGGCACCAGGAGGGGCAGCTGCTCTCGCGCGGCACGGATCTCACGGTGGGCGAAGACCAGTACTTCGCGCTGGGCGACAACTCGGCGAACAGCCTGGATGGTCGCTACTGGGGTTTCGTGCCCGCCAAGGACGTCGTCGGACGCCCGATCTTCGTGTATTTCCCGTTCACGAAACACTGGGGCCCGGCGAAGTAGAACGCGCCGGATTCCGCCTGAAGGCGGGACAACGTACCCGAGCATCGAACCAGGTGGCTCGCGGCTTTGGTGGGTTGTCCCGCCTTTAGGCGGAAGGGCTTTCCCCACGCGCGCACTGGATTCCGCCTGAAGGCGGGACAACGTACCCAAGCATCGAACCAGGCGGCTCGGGGCTTTGGTAGGTTGTCCCGCCTTTAGGCGGAATGGCTTGGAATGGGAGGAGGGGCAAAAGGGGTCGCCCCGCTCGCTCACACTTTCACCCTCACTCTCACTTTCACTCTCCCTTTCCCTCTCCCTCCGGCTTCTGAACAGGGCGCTCGGCCGTTGGCTGGGGCTGGGTATCCACCGGAGCAGGTTGGGGCTTGGGGGTGGCTTTCAGCCCCTGCGGGGTGCGCGGGATATCGCCGTCCATCGCCAGCGCCTGCTGGCTGCGCTCGCGATCGACGGCCTCCGTCGACCGCTCCGGGATGGGCGCCGCGAACCCGCTGTCCGCGCCCGTGACGTTGGTGATGAAGGGCCGACCGGGCCCCGGCTCCGCGGGGGCGGAGACCGGCGGCGGCTGTCCTTTCGGCTTGGCCGACGAGGAGGGGCCCGGACCCGCGGCGAAGGCCGCGGCGGCCAGCAGACTGAGCGCGGCCGCGGGGACAAGTCGGCGCTTCATGGCGGTTAGCGGTCGCGGATGTTCAGCCGGTTCTTGATGTCGATGAACGACACGACTTCCTCGGCGGCGTCCTCGGCGCGTTCATACAGGTCGGCCGACGGCACGTTGCCTTCAAGCACCAGATGATCGTCCTCCACGTTTGCGCGGAGGTTCAGCTTCGCGAGTTGCGGATCGGCCTGCCAGAATTGTTGGATCGAGCGCGCCGCGGATTCCAGCGTCTGCCGGCGCTTGGCCTGCTCGTCGACATACGCGTTGGTGCGGCCGGTCGGCGTAGGCTGGTCGTCGATTCGATTCGTGACGACGACATCCGTGCGATCCGCCGCGTCGTGCTGGGGTTCGACGCGCGGCTTCCCCTCGTCATCCTCGGCGCGCATCTCAGCGCGGCGGCGCGCCCACCAGGAGTCGCGACGCGGTTCGACGGCGGTGACGCGATCCCGACGCACGTCAGGGGAGGTCCCGATCGCCCGATGGAAATCCTCGGCGGTCAAAGCAGTGTGGATCCGGTCCGACTCGCCCGGGGCGAGTTGCAGCGCTCGCAGCGGAATCACCACATCATGTTCGTCCCCGGCAAAGTCAGGGTCCGTCTCGACCAGAACGCCCGCGGTTCGGCGCTCGACGTCGATCACCACGTCGTCGATTTCCCCAACCGTGGTCGTTTCGTTGTAGAGCGACTTGCCGGTGATCCGGCTGGCGAGGACATAGCGGTGAAGATCGGCCGAACTGGCGCCGTCCGGCAGCACTTCGTAGCTGCGCACCCAGTCCGCGTCGCGCAGCCGGGTCAGATTGCGGCGGTGATCGGAACTCAGCACCAGACGCCCGGACTTCAGATCCTCCTTGGCGATTTCCGGCAGCAACTGCCAGTCGTACTGCTGGAGGCGGGTGATGTATCCGCGGTCGTCGGGGTCCACCGTCAAAGCCTCGACCGGGACCAGCCGGCTGGGGCCGCCGAAGAGGCCGCCGCCGACCACGGCGAAGCGGACGTCGCCCCGGCGGGAATCGAGCACGAAGTCTCGGACGCGGCCGAGCGACTTGCCATCGGCGCCCTTGACGCCGTGGCCGCGCAGTTTGCCGAACCCGATTTCCTCAAAGTCGTCGTCATCGACCACGCGGAGCGAGGAGAAGTCGGTGTTCAGGGCGGCATTCCTGGTGCGGCGGTCATCGAGGTCGTCGGCGAAAACGGCCGGCGCGCTGCAGGCGAGCAGCGAGGCGAAGACGAGGCCGACCCGCAGGGAAGAGGATTTTGGCGTATTCATCGGGTAATGTGGTTTTTGCCACAGTCACCCGAGCCGGGTCGCGGTGCCGCATGGGCGGAACGCGGCAGCGTAATTTCCCACGCTGGAGGCGATTACGACCAAACGGCAGGAGGGCCGCAAAAACGCGCAGAAGGCGCAAAAAGGGACGAACCGGTTTCCCGCCTCCTTCAAAGAGGCATGGGCTGTCTGAGTACGTTGTCCCGCGTTCACGCGGAATGTTGGTTCGGAGGCGCGCAAACCTTCCCCTAGAGGCGGGACAACTTACCAAAGCCCCGAGCCGCCTGGTTCGATGCTTGGGTACGTTGTCCCGCGTTCACGCGGAATCCGGCGCGTGCGTGGGGAAAGCCATTCCGCCTAAAGGCGGGACAACTTACCAAAGCCACGAGCCGCCTGGTTCGATGCTGAGTACGCTGTCCCGCCTTCAGGCGGAATCCGGCGCGTGTGTGGGGAAAGCCATTCCGCCTAAAGGCGGGACAACTTACCAAAGCCCCAGCTCCGTTTCCTCCTGCAAATGGTATTGGTTCGCGGCCTTACTTGGCCGAGGTTTCGACGACCGTGGGGGTGCCGACTTCCACGCGTCCGACGGGCACCACCTGGCGGAGGAGGCGACCGCTCTGCTGGCCGAAGTATTTGCCCGCGGCGTTGGCCATGATCGGCAGCATGTGATCGAACCGGTTGTTGCGTTGGCGGACGCTGAAACGCGTCTCCCACAGCAGCTTCTTGGTCTTGTTCTTTCGCAGCTGCTGAAAGTCGTAGGCTTTCAGCACCACAAAGTACCGATCGGCCTCAACCTCCTCAACGATGCTGTGGGCGAGTCCGACCATCAACGGGAGGTCGATCGCTTTGAGGTACTCCTCGTAGTACCCTGTGATCGCCGCGTTCCGCCGGTTGTTCTGGTCGCGCATCTGGTTGAACATTTCGTTGGTGATGATCGCCGACTCCAGATTGCTGAGCGCGTCCGCGTCCATGACCGAAGACGGCATGCCGGCCGGTAGTCCGCCGGAGAGCCGCGGACCGTCGAAGAACCCTCGCGCTCGCAACGCGGCGATGCTGCCGGAAACCCCCGACGTGCCATAACCATACTGATTGCCGTCTGCTCCGACGGTCAGGCCCCAGAAAACGAGGATCAGCAGCTGGGTCTCGTCCGCCCGGCGGGCGGGAAGGTAGTTCTGCTCCCGCAGCGGCCCGGCGACGGTCTGCGCCACGCGCAGGAACGTCAGCGGGGTGAGCGAATTGTCCAGATACGTGCCATCCATCCGCCCGCCCTCGCCGAACGAATACGTTTCCGGCAGAAACTTGCCGTCGGCGCCGCGCTGCCGCTGATACCCGTTGCCCGTCGCGGCGTAGATCGCCGTGACATCGGTCGGTGCGGCGGAGGCGGAGGCGCCTGCGAGAGCCAGGAGCACGGTGGCGAGGCGGGCGACAAAACGGCGGGCCACGCCTGCGGGCTGAAACCTTGCAGCCACCGCTGGCCGGGGTAGCACCACGGCTTCAGCCGGGTGGTTCGAGCGAGGTAGGGCGGGGTTCATGAAAGGGATGATCTATTTTTCGGCCGAGGTTTGCACCACCGTGGGCGTGCCGATGTCCACCCGGCCGACGGGGATGACCTCGCGGAGGAGGCGTCCGCTTTGCTGCCCGAAATATTTGGAGGCATTCTGGGCCATGACGGGGAGCACGCGGTCGAACCGATTGTTGCGCTGGCGGACGCTGAAGCGGGTTTCCCAGAGCAAAACCTTTTGTTTGTTCTTCCGCAACGCCTGGAAGTCATACGCCTTGAGCACGACGAAGTAACGGTCTGCCTCCAGCTCCTCGCGGATGCTTTCGCTGAGCCCGAACGCCGGGAGGTCGACGGTCTTGAGGTACTCCTCGTAGAAGCCGGTGATGGCCGCGTTGCGGCGGTTGTTCCGATCGCGCATGGCGTTCGCGGACTGGTTCATCATTGCGGCCATTTCGAGATTGCTGATGGCTGCCACCTCCATGGCTCCTTCCGTGCTGTTGAACGAGTCCGGCAGGCCGCGCGGAAGGCCGTTCAACGCCAGCCGGTTCATGTACCCCCGGCCGTTGCCGAAGGCCTTCCAATCGTTGATTGCCGTCGTCACTCCGGGCATCTGCTGTGAGTACTGGCCGGCGTCTGCGCCCATCGTCGCGCCCCAGAAAAGCACCACCATCAGTTTGGTCTCCGCGGCCCTCCGCGCGGGGACGTAGTTCTGGCTGGCGAGCGCACCCGCCACGGTGCGCGCAACGTTCGGGAAGGTCAGCGTGCCCAGCGAGTCGTCGGCATACGTGCCGTCGATCCGGCCGCCGTCGGCGAACGCGTAGGTTTCGGCGGCGAAGCGGCCGTCGGCGCCGCGGACGCGCTGGTAGTCGTTGGCCGTGGCGGCGTAGATGGCCGTGACATCGGTTTCGACGGCGCGGAGCAGCGGGGTGGCCAGGATGGAGGTAAGGGTCAGCGTCACGAGGACGCGCGAAAGGAAGGCGGGAGAGTGCATGTTCGGGCAGGGTTAAGAGTTGGGTGGGACAACGGCCGGCTTGAAAACGCGTTGCCGAGTACAACCCCTGACTGCCGCAGAACCCTTCACGCAGGCGCGGCTGCGGAAGAATTGAAAAGCTGAAAAGCTGAAAAGCTGAAATGCTGAAGCCGGCGGTACGCCAAACCGCCATCTGAAGCGCGGACGCTACCGATGGCGGACAGGATTACAGCGGTGGGAAAACGGAAACGCTGGAAATCTGAAATTTGAAATCTGCAATCTGAAATGCCGGCGAAGCCGGCCCGCCGCGGTGCTTCAGGGGCTCAGTACGGCAGCACGTACACCTCGACCATCGCGACGCCGGTCTCGCTCGTCTCGCTGGATACGCTCGCGGTGTAGTTATAGCCCGCTTCGACCAGCACCACCAGGGCCGCGTCCTTGCTGCCAGGCGTGAGTTGGAAGGCGTAGCTCTGGTCAAAGACCGGGGCCAGGCTCGATGCCCAGTCCTTGTTTTCGGCGACCAGCGTGCCGACGCCATTCACGACGCGGTGAATCTGAATCTGCGGATTGGGAAGCGTATTGGGGACGCCATACTCGCCCAGCTTGGGACCGACGCCACGGACGAGCAGCCGCTTGTGGCCGGTGCCGCCGACGACGAACCCGGCGATCAGGATGTCATTGCCGGTTCCGACACGCTTGCGGGCGGAAATATTGATCAGGCGAGCCGGGCTGTCGGCGGCGCTGTTGTCGTAGGCCTCGACGAGCGAGTACCCGGCCTGCGGGCCGCTGACGATGGCGGTGTTGGAGCCGCCGAGGGTCGCCACGAGGGCTGCGTCCTTGCTGCCACCCTCGAACGGAAACGCACCGAGGCTGCCGAAGGTCCCGGCGAGGGCGGCATCCCAATTATCGTTCGCCCCCGCGGCGACGGGTTGTCCGGCGGTGTTGACGTCGAACAACGAGAATTTCGGATCGGCCATGGCTTCGGCGCCGAAGTACGGCGTGAGCGCGGGACCGGCGGCGCGGACCAGAATCGGGGTGGAGCCGTTGGCCACGTGGAAGCCGATGGTGAGTTCCTCATTGGCATCGAGGCGCGACCGGACGGACATGTTCGTCAGCTTGCTGTTGGCGACATTGACCGGCTCCGTCTCGAAGATCACGGGGAGCTCGGTGGGGTTGGTCAGGTCGCGGATGAATTCCTGAGTCTGCCCCTGGTACTCGACCGTGATCTTGTGCCGGCCCTTGAATGCGGACGCGACGTACTCGCCGGTCGCGCCGGAGATGCCGGTGAGGTTGGTCCACCACGTCCCCATCACTCGATCGATGTAGGCCTGGCCGGAAGGCTTGATTGCCCAGGTACCCGGAGTCGTGCGGTCGTCGAACATCACGGCATTGCTGCGCCAGTGCGTGGAGTCGTTCATACCCCAGATGGTGACGCCCTGCGCCATGGGATGCTCGAAGGTGGCCTCGAGGACGTTGGCCACGACCTGGGCCTGCTGGGCGGGCGTGGGGTTCCAGCCGGACACATTAACGTCCAGCTCCGTCACTTCAAACGGCAGCCCCGGCAGACCCTGCGGATAGTTCGCCGTCGGAGCCATTGGGGCGGTGAGGATGTCGATCCGGCGCTTGATCTGCGCCTTCGTGATCATGCGATCCATGTGCGCCTGCTCGCCCACGCCGTCGACCGGGCCGCCCGCATCGCGAATGGCGTCGATCAGCTGCTTGTACTTGATCACGTCGGAGTCGTTTTCCTGCCAGAAGTTCAGGATATTGTACTCGTTGATGAAGAGCTTCGCGTTCGGGTCGGCTTCGCGCGCCTTCTTGAACCACTTGGCGATCTCGGCGCCTTCCTGCGCGATGGTGCCGCCGGGAACCAGCTTGTTGATGAAGTAAGTGCGCTCGTGGAAGGGCTCGTTGTAGAGGTCGAAGTTGTCGACGTTCTTGTCCTTGAAGTAGTCGTGGTACGTGAAGATGTGATTGAGCATCCGCGTTCGGATGGCCTCCGGGTCGGTCATCGGGCGCACATCCGTGGGGACGACGTATTGCGCGCCCCAGATGGTCGCGTGGCCGCGAAGGCGGAAGCTGTCGGAGGCGTTGAACGGCTTGAGCGCCTGCACGGCCTGGACGTAGGCCAGGGTGAGCGAACGCGCGCGATTCTCGAACTCCGTCCACTTCATCTGATTCCCGAAGGTCGTCGAATTGAAGTACCGCTGCAGCATCTCCGCCGCCTTGGCGTTGTAGCGCGAATCGCCTGGATAAACCTCCCACGCCTCGACCGCCGCGCCCCAGCGAAAGGCGTGGTTCAGCATCTCGACCTTGACGGTGGCGCCTGGGAGGGCGGCGCCGTTGAGGTTTTTCACTTTCACCGTCAGGTCGGTCTTGCGGTGCTCCAATTGGGCGACGGCCGGGGCGACCGCCACGCAGGCGGCGAGACACACACCGAGCAAACGGGCGGAGCGGAGCAGGAAGGAGCGGGTGGCAGCCATGAGAAAAGGAGCGGGGTGAGAGGACGGGGCAAAGAGGGCGGCGCAGCGTGGACGAAACGGCGGTCAGGCCTGAATCAGCACGCCGGTCTAACAATGCCACGGCATCGCATTTGCCGGGCGCCCGCAAGTCGATCCGGGGTGCGCCGCGCAGCCATTTTGCAGGCAGCGGGATGCGACGGCTGAACCCGGTCAGCAGCCGCTCGGCAACCTTGGCAGAACGGCGCGGCTTGGTGGACCGCGGGCGGCCCGCCCGCATCCGGTCGGGTTGGCGCACCGGCCGCTGCTTCAGCCCACCCGGTTTTGAAACATCTCCGCGGTTGCAGCGTCCGTCCGCTCCTTTTGACTGTTTCCACCCCATGAATGTCGTCACCGCCCGTCATGTGAAATACGCGCAGGGCTATCTCGGGCTGGGATTGTTCAACGAAGCGGCCGACGAGTTGGAGGCCATTGAGGCCGAAGACCGTTTCCTGCCCGCGGTGATGGCGGTGCGGTTGGAACTCTATTGGGAGTCGAAGCAGTGGCAGAACGTCATCCGGACGGCGCGGGAATTGGTGGCGGCGGACCCCGGTTGCGAGCGGGCCTGGATCGGCTGGGCCTTCGCCCTGCGCGAGGTCGGTCAGATCGCGGAGGCAAAGGCGGTGTTGCTGGAGGCCGAGCCGCGCCACGGGCCGAACTCGGCGCTGCTGCAGTACAATCTCGGGTGCTACCATTGCCTGCTCGGCGAACTCAGCGAAGCGCGGTCACGGCTGAAGCAGGCCTTCCGGATGCATCCGCCGTTCAAGGACGAGGCCGCGGAGGATCCGGACCTGGAAGCGCTGTGGGCGGAGCTGTGAGCCGGCTTCGCCGGCATTTCAGATTTCAAATTTCAGATTTCAGATAGGGCGGGCGCGGTTCGGCTGACCGGGGGGGGCCTGATGCCTCGCGCAGAGTCCGCAGAGTCTACGGAGGAAGGAACGCTGATCGACGCTGATCGACGCTGATTCGGAGCCTCACGCAAAGGTCGCAAAGGCTCGATGTCCTGGAGAGCGGCTCTGCCCTGGGAGCGCAGGCGTCCCGGCGGCGTGTGACGGGCGTGCACTTTAGCAAACAAGATGTTGCCAGCGGCCGGCCAATTGATCGGCATGGGGTGATGCTCCGACGTTATTTGTCTCTGTTCTGTTTAGCCGCGGGTGCGGTTGCGATGGCAGCGGATCCCGCGCCGGAATTTTTGCGGGAGCTGTTTGCGGGACCGGAAATCTTTGCGCCCGAGTTGTCGCCGCGCGGCGAGCTGGTCGCGGTCTTCGTCCGGCGGGGAGATCATTTCGCCGTCGGCTTGTTGGATGTGAAGACGAAGAAACTGAGCACGATCGCCCTCGACGAGGCCCGCCCCAGGCGGCTGTGGTGGGACTCGCCCACCGAACTGTTGATCGAGTCGGAGTCCCTGGATGGCCGACGACTCGGGCATGCCCTGCTCTCCGTCAGCTCGCTGCGGTCGGAACGGGTGCCGGAGCTCGCGATGAACGGCGGACGCATTGTTGATGCCCTCCCGGAGGAACCCGGCATGGTGCTGGTTTTGCGCCCGGGCCAGTTGGGGCGGTTGGACCTGCGACGGGGGGCATTCTCGCCGGTCGCAAACATGCTCGGGGGTCGGCAACAGGTGTGGTTCGACCGCCACCGGCGCTTCCGCGCGAGCCTCCGCACCGATGGCGAGGGGCAACGCGAGCTCCGCTGGCGCTCCCCGGAGAGCGCCGAATCCGATTGGCAGACGCTGACGTTCGCACCGACCGAGGAAGGACTGGTTCCCGCAGGGTACGACGCCGACGCCCGCACCTTGTGGGCCCTCGACGACACGGGAACGATGCCGTCTCGGGTGAAACGCGAGCAGGCAAACACGAAGGAGCCGCTTTCGTGCGGTCGCGACCTTGAACACCTGACCGATTTCCTGGAGCGAGGCGGTGTGCGCACCTTGAACGCGCGCCTCGGCGGTGCGGTGCGCACGGGCGACCTTGCCGACACGCTTTCGCCGGTGAATGCGGCGCGCCGAGTCGGGGTGCCGGCGCTGCACCTGTTCGACGAGGAATCGATCCGTGGGAGGATGAAGGAGGATGGTCGCGAGGTGCGCGACGCGCTGCGTGGCGCGAAGGCTCCCGCGCGCTGCGAAATGGCCTTCAGCTACAGTGACAAACCCAAGGCACCGCTGCTGCTGGCGAAGGAGTCTGCCGAGGTGGTCACGAAGATGGCGACCTTCCTGCGGGAGGCGATGCCGGGGGATGCGGGGAAGTGAGGGCGGGCGGCGTGGGGTCGCCGGAGCCGGGAGTGCCTCACGCAAAGGTCGCAAAGGTCACGAAGGTACGATCCAACAAACCGGAACGCTAGCGACGCTAATCTCCGCTAATTGGATTGGCTTGGATTAGCGGAGATCAGCATTTCCCGTTTTCTTCTCTCTGGACTCTGCGCGAGGCAATGGGGCAACCGCTGGCGGGCTGAAGCACCGCCCCACTTAACGGCCGGTGGCGGAGACGAGGGTTTCGATGGAGACTTCGGTGATGCCGGCTTTGCGGACTTCATCGAACACGGCCACGGCTTCGCCGAACTTGGACTTGTTGTCGCCGCGGACCATCACGCGCGGCGCTGCATCCGTGCGTTTGTACTCGGCAAGGCGCGCGGACAGCTCGTCGCGGCTGATCAACTCCGGCGCGGCCTTCGGATCCGTTTTCAGATAGATCGTCCCGCCGTCAGAGCATTGGAGCAGGAGGACCTTGGGTGGATTGGGGTTGATCACCCCGGCCGGCAGCTTCGCCGGAAGGGCGGCGATTCGGTCCAGCGAGAGCGTGAAGAGCACGAACGTCGCGAGGAGGAAGAAAACCACGTCGATCAGCGGAATGATCTCAATCCGCGCCTTCTTCTTCTCCAACAGATCCAGGTTGATGGCATCCATGGCGGGGTAGGGATACCAGGACTACGGGCGAGCGCGCGGTTTCTTAGGGACGACTCGGCGATTGGCAGGCGTTATCGCATTCGACGGTCCTATTGGCCTCACGCGAAGGTCGCGAAGGTCGCAAAGGCGTCAGCATGGGACCTTCGTGACCTTTGCGACCTTTGCGTGAGGCAGGATTGAGTCTCGTTCCGGCGGAAGGCTCACGCGCGTGAGCGAGCTGTCGATCTAGGCGGCGCTGACATTCGAGGATGCCAATGCCTCGCGCAGAGCCCGCAGGGTTCGCAGAGGCTCGATGCGACGCGTGACGGATGCCGGCGGGCCGGGGTAGCCAGGGGGGCCTGCACCGCAGCGTCGTACTCACGCAGGCTAGGCTCTAAGGAACAGGATGCTTCGACGTTACCTGTCCCTTTGGTGTGGTTCTTCGCAATTCTTTGTGGTGAAGCCAAACCCAATGGCTACTCTTGAGTTCGGCTGGACGTGATTCGGGCCGCCGAACCGACCCCGCGCGCGATGCCGGCGTTACATTCACTCGACCCGCGTCGACAACTTGAACACTTTCCAGACCGACGGCTTATCAGCAACATGAGTGCCTTTCTCTTGTGCCTATCATTCCTCCTCTCGTGCGTCGGGATCGCGCGAATGATTGCGGCCGGGCGGCAGCTCCAGCGAGCGGGTCACCAGAACAACTACGATTTCTTCACGTGGAATTATGCGAGAGCCATGTTCGATGACACCGTATTACCCGTCGCGTTACGCCCCCATTTCCGCCAGCTACGCTACATTGCATTCACCTTACTCCTCCCAGCGGTGGGCTTGATGTTCATCGCTTTCTGGATGGAAGGGTTTTATCTTGGGAAGCGCTGAATGGCTGAATGCATGATCCGATGGGTCCTTTCGCCGATGTTTGACCGGCGAGAGGCAATCTCCCAAGTGCGGCTTGTCCTGGAAGCGCAGGCGTCCCACCTGCAAAGTGGGTCTGCACGGACGACTCCCAGCACCTGATGCAGGCGGAACGCTTCCGCTCCTCGTCTCCCAGGACGGGTCTGTATCTTTATAGCGAAGAATCGATTCGCGGTCGAATGGTGGAGGATGGTCGCGAGGTGCGTGACGCCTTGCGGGACTCTAAGCCGGAACCATGCAGACGGATTAACCACGAATGCACACGAATGAACACGAATAGGAGAGGAAACGCGAATGCAGCCCGTCCGTGGTCCCGCTCACTGTTTTGTGCCTGCGCGGAAATGATGATTTTCCCAGGTCTTCATTCGTGTCGATTCGTGTCCATTCGTGGTTAACTGAATCGTTCCGGCTAAGGTAGCCGCGCGCTGCGAGTTGGCGTTCAGGTACAGCGATCGTCCGAAGCCTCCGTTGCTCATGGCGAAGGAAACGGCGCTCGTTGCGACGAAGATCGCGACGTTCCTGCGCGAGGTCATGCCGGCGGGGGTGTCGCAAGGACAAGCCGCCAAACCCGAACGCTAATCTGCGCTGATCTCGCGGCCGGGGGCGGTCCGCTGGTCCATGACAGGCGCGGTTTCTTAGGGGCGACTCGCCGATTGGCAGGCGTTATCGCGTTCGACGGTCCTATTGGCCTCACGCGAAGGTCGCGAAGGTCGCAAAGGCGTCAGCTTGGGACCTTCGTGACCTTTGCGACCTTTGCGTGAGACAGGATTGAGTCTCGTTCGGCGGAAGGCTCACGCGCGTGACGCCAGCAACGTGTCAGCGCCTGCCGATGCCGGCGGGGCTCGGAGACACGGCCCTACATTCGCGGCTTGCGGTCGACATTCGCGGCGACGTCTTTCGCGGCGAGGGTGGGTACGCCGGGCTTGCCGAAGAAGCCGAGGTCGCGGAACCACTGGATGTACTGGTCCTGCCAACTTCCGAACGCGGTGAAGCCGCGATTGGTGAGACCTCCCGTGGCGGGCGGCTCGTCGGGCGGAGCCTTGTCGCCCGGATGGCGGCCGCGGGCATACACGTGGAACTCCACGTTGGGCACGGCATCCTTGAGCAGCGCGGTGAAGTACTCGGTCGCCCAGAGCGCATGGATCCAATCCCCCCAGCCGCCGGTGGCGAAAAAGACCGGCGGCGCATCGCGCGGAATCGGCACACTGCCGCCGCGGGCGAAGGGAGACGGTCCCGGATAGATGATGCCGACGAAATCGGGGCGGGAAGTCACCTTGGCGAGGGGATTGGCCGGGACGTCGTGCGTGCGGTCGAATTCGGGGTAGAAGAGCGCGGCGCCGGAGGCGAGTTCCGCTCCCGCAGAGAATCCCATGATCCCGATCTTCGCCGGATCGAGATTCCAGGCTTTCGCGTGGGCGCGCACGAGCTTCACCGCCTGAAGCGTGTCGTTCACGCCATCGATCCTGGGATCGTAGCCATCACTGCGGAGCCGATTGCGGAGAATGACCGTGCTGATCCCGTGGCCTTTGAAGAAGTGAACGAAGTCCGCGCCTTCCGGACCCACGTTGAGCGTGCGGTGTCCGCCGCCGGCCGCCAGGATGATGCAGGCGCCGGTGTTCAGCTGGCCATTGCCGGGGTGAAATTCGATGGACGGGTTGTGAATGTTGATCACGTACCCGACCTCGGTGGGCGAGTAGTAATGGTATTTCTCCGGCTCGCGCAGCCGTTCAGGTTTCAAGAGCGGCGAGTCCGGCGGGTACAGCGGGATGATGGCGCCGCCGGCAACGATGGGTTGCGGCTGATACGGGCCGTCGCCGGCGGGCCCCGGGGCAGGGACGGCCATCGGGGCTGGTGGGGGAAGCAGGGAAGGTGAAACGGTCTCGGTCTGGGTCTGGGCCGGAAGAGCGGTCAGCAGCGACGCCGCGACGAACATGGACGCGGCCGTGCGCAGCCAACGAAACGGGTGGGGAAACATGGGGAAAAAAGGCTGAAGGCTGAGGGGCGGGAAACGGTGAAGGGCTGAGGGCCGCAAGGAGGCCTAGAGCGGCTACGCCGCAACCAAATCAAACCCATTGAACCACAGATGAACACAAATGGACACGGATCCAGGCCGGTCTTTTTCCAAATCTGAGTCCATCTGTGTTCATCTGTGGTTGAGAGGATGGGGAGGAGCCCAAAAACAAATCGTGCTCAAAAAACACGAAATGCAGGGATAGCACTACAGAAGTCGCAAAAGACGGAGCCGATCGCGTCTGGGGCTTTGGTACGTGGTCCCGCCTTTAGGCGGAGGGCTTGCGAGCCTCCGAGCCAAGGCATTCCGCGTGAACGCGGGACAACGTACTCAAACCGCGGAGATTGTTTTTACAGGAGGAAACGGAGGAAATGGAGATGCTTGAGCTCCGTTCCTCTCCTGTAAAATCGGTTCGCCGCTTTTGCGCTTTTTTTGCTTCCGTATGGCGGCGCTTACTTCTTCGCGCTGGGGTCGCCCGTCGGGGGCGGGGCCTGGTCTTCGGCAGCGGGCGGACCGAGGAGTTCGGTCAGGATGGGCTTCAGCGCTTCGCCCCAGATCTCGTAGCCTTTGACGGCCAAGTGCAGTTTGTCCACGTGCACGCCTTCCTTGAGGGTGCCGTTGGGATCGGCGAGGCGGTCGTTGATGTTCAGGAACCGGATACGCTTTCCATCCGCGAACGTGGCCAGCTGCTCGTTGACCTTGTTGATCACGGCATTGGCCTTTTCACCGTCGTTGCGGGGGAAGATCGCCATCAACACGATCGTGGCGTTCGGTGCTTTCTGCCGGCAGACGTCGAGGATGGCCTTGATGCCCTTCGGGACGGCGTCGGCCGCGGTGGGCGAGGGGTTCGGGCCGATGTTGTTCGTGCCGGCCAACAGGACCACGACCTTGGGATCGATGTTCTCCATCTCCCCATTCTGGATGCGCCAGAGAATATTCTGGGTCGCATCGCCGCCCCAGCCGAAGTTGGCGGCATTCCAGCCATGGAACGTCTTGGTCCAGTGCTCCAGGAAGTGCGGGTAATCGGTGCCGCCCCAGCGACGGGTGATCGAGTCACCGAGGAAGTAGACATCGATCTTTCCCTGCCTGGTCTTCGCGACCAACTGCTCGTGCGCGAGCTGGGAGTTCTTGTCGCCGCGCGGGGCCGGTTGATCGGCGGCGGGCGGTTGTGACGGCGCCGCAGGTGCGGCGGCGGGATTGGCGGCAGCCGACGTCGCGGCGACGACGGCCAGCGAGGAAATCTTCAGCATGCGATTCGCCCAGGAGATGAAGTGTTTCATATTGGAACGGCTCTCGTGACCGCCGTCATGCTGGCGCCACGCCAGTTCGCCGTCGAGCATTGGGACGTTCACGCCGGGCATTTTTGCGACCCGGTAATCACGCGTGTCCCCGACGTCCCTCGCGCCGAGCAGCCGGTAGACGGGGCCGGCCGCGACGGTTGCCATGTAGCTGCCCTGCTGATCCAGCCAGTGGGCATCGCCCTTTTCGGGAATGCCGTAACTGATGAACGTTGGCCGCGGCGCGCACAACGCGATCAGCTGGTGCGACTCCACGGGAATGTCCGCGGCGGTCCTGCGGCCGAATTTCGATTCCTCGGCGCCGTACTTCAGGAAGTTGCCGGCCATCCAGTGATACGCGCCGGACGAGGTCAGATTCTCCACGGCCTCGCCGAAGTTGCGACGGTGCGGCTTCACGCCGCCTTCGCCCGAGGAGGCGACCAGCGCCACGGCGAAGCGGGGGTCGAACGCCATCGTCACGAGCGCGGCCTTGCCAAAACGCGACACGCCCTCGATGCCCACCTTCTTCGCGTCGATGGTCTTGTCGGTTTCGAGATAATCCAGCGCCCGGCTGGCGCCCCAAGCCCACGCCCGCAGCGCACCCCAGTCGTCGGGCTTCCGCCGCTGCCCGCAGTTCGCGAGTCCGATGATCCCGGCGGTCAGGCCGGCGCCATGGTCGGCCTGGACGCTGTTCGGGCTGAGCGAGACGTAGCCCCAGCCCGCCGCGATCAATTGCTCGGTCGAAGGCGGGTCGGAGGGGTCGTTGCCGGGCGGGCCGAAACGGGGCGCAGGTTCGTCCGGCATGTTGCCGAATCCGAACATGATCAGGGTGGGGACCGGCCCCTTGGCTTCGGCCGGGGTCACGACGCTCATGCGGATCTCGACGTCGATTTGCGGGCAGGCGGAGTTGTCCACCGTTCCGACCACGCGGCGCGCGACCACGGGGATCCCGCCGACCTGGGTGCGCACCGTTTCTGTCACCGACCAGTTCACGGCGGGCACGTGCGCCGGGACGCGGCCGACGACCTCGCGTTCGAACAGCTCAACCAGTTCGGGGCGGCGCGTCTGCCACCATTCCGCGGCCGTCGTGACCTTGCGGCCGTCGGAGAGGGTGAGGGCGTCAGGATAATCAGGATACGGGTTGGCCTGCGCTTCGTCGTAGTTGGCGAGATTCGTGGTGGCATTGGGCATGCCGTTGCGGCCCGGGCGCAGCTTGGTGATCCCGAGTCGCGCCAGCATGTCGCGATGGTCGGCGTCCGTTTTCTGCTGCAGCGTGGCGCGCTCTTCCGGCGAAAGCTGCCAGGGAAAGCGGAGGTCGGCCTTGGGGGCGGGCCCGGCAGCGGCGGGGGGAGTGGGCGCGACGGCGGCCGGCTCGGCGGCGGCGAGGAGGTTCAGGGCGAGGGGGAGCGCGAGAGCGAGAGCGAGGCGTGAGGGTCGAATCATGGGGTGGGGGGAAGGTAGCACACCCTCGCGGCGTCGCCAGTCGCCGTCGATGGAGGGCGCGTGCCAACGTTGGAGCAAGGGGGCGGTGCTTCAGCCCGCATGTGATGGGATGCGCGACGCGATCCTGCGGTCGAAATCGGCGGCCGGGGCATCGACTCGCTGGCGCTCCTCGCTACGTCCGGATGGCGGGGGAGGGTTTCGAGTCGCAAGGGTACCGGCTGAAGCCGGCGCTACGGGCGCGGCGTGGCGGCATCGGCCGTAGCGCCGACTTTCGTCGGTACCGTGCTGGCGTGCGCCCGCTGCGTCCGGATCCTGCGGTCGAGATCGGCGGCCGGGGCATCGACTCGCTGGCGCTCCTCGCTACGTCCGGGTGGCGCGTGCATCGAGTCTGGTCGTTGTGTCGGGGGTGGCGGGCTGAAACACCGCCGTACTGCGGAGCCATGCATCCTGGATCCTGAACCTTGTATCCTGCATCTTCCGGGCCGCGTTTCCACCTTGGCTCACAGAAGCAGCGGCGTCGGAATGGAAATCCCCGATCGGAAACGCGGAGATCCGCGCTACTGGGCGCAACCACTTCCGCTTGCAAACGTCTGGCGCGGGAGTGTCCTGAATCCCGGTGAGGCGACGGCGGTCGCGCACCCCCCACGTTCCCCCCGTTTGTTCCCCTCCACCCATACCCATCCGCCGCGGGCCGCGCTTGCGCGTGCCGGGCGCCCTCGCACCCCGCTCGTCCCTGCCTGGCTGTGCGCGGCGGTCTCGATCCTGTCCTCGCCCGCCCTGCTCGCGACGGCGGCACCTCCGTCCGAGGCGGTCGTCGAACTTTTTCAGCGCGACGTCCAGCCGATCATCGAGCGGTACTGCTACGACTGCCACGGCAATGGCATGGACAAGGGCGGAGTGGAGCTCGACGGTTTGGATACGCCCGAAGCGTTGACGGATCCGAAGCTGTGGACGCGGGTGCTCCGCAATGTGCGGTCGGGCATCATGCCGACCTCCGACGCGGTGGAACGGCTGCCCGCGGCGGAGGCGGAGAAGATGATGGCGTGGACCAAGCACAGCGCCCTTGGCCTCGACCCGGCCAAGCCGGATCCCGGCCGGGTCGTCGTGCGCCGGCTCAACCGCGTCGAATACCGCAACACCATCCGCGATCTGCTCGGGGTCGACTTCGACACGGAAAAGGAGTTTCCGGCGGACGACACCGGCCATGGTTTCGACAATATCGGAGAGGTGTTGAACATCTCCCCCATGCTGCTCGAAAAGTATCTCGATGCGGCTCAACAGATCGTGAGCCAGGCCGTGCCGACGCGGCTCCGCGTGCCCCGGGAGGAGTTCCATTCCGGTGCGACCCTGTCAACGCTCCGGGTGGAGTCGAACCACGTCGCACTGCCGGCGCAGCCAGCGGCCGGAGGCGGCGGACTTCCGCAACGACCCGTGCCGACGAAGGCGGGTGCGGCGCTGGAGCTTTCCTATTACACCCCGGCGACGGTGGGCTTCCAGCACGAGGTGCCGAAGGCCGGCGCGTATCAGGTTGAGTTCAAGCTGCATGCTTCGGAGCGTTACGTTGACAACGTCTTCGACCTGAACCGGTGCCGGCTCATCCTGCGCGATGGCGACGAGGTGCTCATGGAACAGGAGTTCGTGCGCGAGGGTGGGAAGCTCTTCACGTTTGTCTTCGATCGTAATTGGGACGCCGGCGGCCGGGAGCTGACCGCGGAGATCGTGCCGCTCGCTCCGGCGGAGCCGCAGGTGCGCCAGCTCAAGCTGAGGCTCCAATCCGTCACGGTCCGCGGTCCCATGGCGGAGGCCGACTGGGTGAAGCCCGCACACTATGCGCGCTATTTTCCGCAGGAACCGCCGGCCGACCCGGCGGCTCGGCGCCAGTACGCCCGGGACCTGTTGGCGCGCTTTGCGCACCGTGCGTTCCGGCGTCCGCCCGAGCCTGAATCGCTGGACCGACTGGCGGCGCTCGCGGAGAGCGTGTACCGCGAATCCGGGCACACGTTCGAGGCCGGAGTGGCCCAGGCCATGGCGGCGGTGCTGGCCTCACCCAACTTCATCTTTCGCCGCGAGGGCGCCGCGCCCGTTCGCGACGGCGAGGCTTATGTCGAGATCGACGACTACGCCCTCGCGTCGCGGCTGTCGTATTTCTTCTGGTCGACGATGCCGGACGAGGAGCTCTTCCGTCTGGCCGCCGCGGGGCAGCTACGGGCGCAGCTGGCGCAGCAGATCGACCGGCTGTTCAACAGTCCGCGGGCGAGCGAATTCTTCCGCAATTTCACCGGACAATGGCTGCAGGCGCGCGACATCGAGACGGTGGCGATCGAAAGCCTGGAGATCCACCTTCGCGAGCATCCCAATCCGGAGTTCGAGGCCGCGCGCGCCGTGTTCCGCAGCTTCCAAGGTCGGCCACCCGACACCCTCACGCCGGAGGAACAGGAACGTTTTCGCGCCGCGCGCGAGGCGGCCCGCGCGGTCTTCCGGGCGCCGCGGCCGAACCTGACGGAGGAACTGCGCCGCGCCATGCGCGCCGAGACGGAGCTTACCTTCCAGCACATCTTCCGCGAGGACCGCAGCGTGCTCGAGCTCCTCAAGAGCGACTACACCTTCCTGAACGAGGATCTCGCGAAGCACTATGGCATCGAGGGCGTGACCGGGAGGGAAATGCGCAAAGTCACGCTGCCGGCGGACAGTTACCGGGGCGGGGTGTTGACGCAGGGAACGGTCCTCGCCGTCACCTCCAACCCGGGCCGGACCTCACCGGTGAAACGCGGCGTGTTCATTCTGGACGCGATCCTCGGCACGCCCCCGCCGCCGCCCCCGCCGAACATCCCCTCGCTGGAAAGCGTCACCTCACCCGAGGAGTTTCGGAAGCTCTCCGCGCGCGATGCGATCAAGCTGCACGCCCAGAAGGCGGTCTGCGCGTCGTGCCATCTGCGGATGGATCCTCTGGGACTCGCGCTGGAGAATTTCAACGCGATGGGCGCGTGGCGTACCACCGACCTCAACCTGCCGATCGACCCGGCCGGAGAATTGATCAGCGGCGAGAAATTCTCCGATATCCGCGAACTCAAGACGGTGCTGAGCACCGCCCGCCGGCGCGACTTCTATTATGCGCTGAGCGAGAAGCTGCTCACGTACGCGCTCGGGCGCGGCGTCGAGTACCACGACACCACGACCCTGGACCAGCTGGTCGAGACGCTGGAATCGACCGGCGGCAGCCCGCGGGCCTTGCTCCGGGCCATCGTGACCTCCGTTCCGTTCCAGCAAACCCGGCCGGCGGTGCCGCTGGAGCGTCACGCCCAAGCTGCAGCGAGCCACGGCCCAATCCCATCCCGCTTAGCCCCATGAACCCGACGCAACCCACCCGTCCGAGCGCCCACACCCCCATCAATCGCCGTCATTTCCTTCGCGGGCTGGGGGCGTGCATCGCGCTGCCCGCGCTGGGTTCGATGCTGCCGACGCGCCTGCTGGGCTCGACCGGCGGGGCGCCCGCGTCGGCGGGTGGCGTGGCGACGACGGCCACCGGCGCGCCGCTGCGGACCGCCTTTGTCATGTTCCCCAACGGCGCGATTCCGAAACATTGGTGGCCCACGGGAGCGGGCGCGCAGTTCGGCTTCAATGCCACGCTCGCCGCGCTCGAGTCGAGCCGGCACCTCGTGCAGGTCGTCGGCGGCCTCGACCACCGCAATGCGGAGGGCGGTCAGGATGGCGGCGGGGACCACGCCCGCGGCAACGGCGTCTTCCTGACCGGGGTCCGGCTCAACAAGAGCGCGACCGATGTGCGGGCCGGAGTCTCGATCGACCAGGTGATTGCGAACCAGATCGGCGACCAGACCCGCTTCCGCTCGCTGGAGCTGACCTGCGACGCCACGCGGCAGTCCGCCAACTGCGACTCCGGCTATGCGTGCGCGTACCAGTACAACGTTTCCTGGCGTTCGCCCACGAGTCCGCTGACCCCGGAGGCGAATCCCCGGCTGGTCTTCGAACGGCTGTTCGGCAGCGGCAGCCATGGAGAACGCGCCGCCAACCTGCAGCGCCGGCTCGCCGCCCGCCGCTCCGTCCTGGATTTCGTGTTGGATGACGCGAACCGCATCGCCCGTGGGCTGGATGCGGGCGACCGCGACAAGCTCGATCAGTACCTCACCGGCGTGCGCGACATCGAAACCCGGATCGCGCGCGCCAGTCATTTCGGACCCACGGCCGACCCGGCCGTGCCGACGCCGGAGGGAATCCCGATGAGTCAGGCCGAGTATGTGGACATCATGTACGACATGATGCTGCTGGCATTCCAGACCGATTCGACCCGGGTGGCGACCTTTGTGCTCGGCCACGACGGCGACAATCGCTCGTTTGGACACATCGGCATCGGCGAGGGGCACCACGATCTGTCGCATCACCAGAACATCCCCGATCGGGTGGCGAAGGTGGCCGCGATCGACAAGTGGTATGCGGATCGTTTCGCCGCGTTCCTCCAGCGGCTCGACGCGGTGAAGGACGTGGACGGAAAGTCACTTCTCTACAACAGCCGGATTGTGTATGGCAGCGGTAACGCCGACGGAAACCGCCACTCGCACGACAATCTGCCGGTGGTCCTGGCCGGCGCGGGCGGCGGAACGCTGACTCCCGGAAGATACGTCGATCACGGCGGCCAACCCATGACGAACCTGTTCCTGACCCTCGCCGATCAGGCGGGCGTGCAGGGCCTGGAGCGGTTTGGCGATTCGACCGGTCGGCTGGGAAATGTGTGAGGGTGGATTCCGAAGTAGGCACAGAGGTCACGGAGCTCCGACACAGAGACCACGGAGGCCGCGTCCTCGCACCAGACCGGTTTATTTGTCGGGGCTTTGGAGGTCAGCCGTCGACTCGCTGGCGCTCCTCGCTACACGAAGCCGCTTGGGCGTAGCGAAGAGCACCAGCGATTCGAAATCCGAGGAGGGACGTGGCGAAAACGCGGGCTCCGCCGATCGAATCGCTGGCGCTCTTCGCTACGTTCGGATAGCCGCGGACTCGTTCGATGTTCGACCTGAATACCGATTTTG
>JAEWKR010000044.1 GCA_023457715.1 Verrucomicrobiota bacterium | reverse complement strand
TACACCCTGCCGGACCGGCAGTACCTCCTCCACCGCCTCGACCGTGTATCCAGCCCCAACTCCACCCCTCGCACGCCTACCCAGCGCCGCGCAGCGGCTTGGTTCAACCAGTCGCCCGAGCCAACGACCTTACTTTGCAGTGATTCGCACATTTGAGCTCCGCTCCACCTGCCCCCGCCGTGCGGCTTGTCCGCCGGCGGTCGTGGCTCTCTTTAACGTTGGGCGAGACCACGCTTGCGCGAAGCGTCGGCTGACATATCGTTCCCTTATGCTCGATTGGTCACAATGCGAGGCTGTTGAGCGCCGGGCCGAGGTCCAGAGCGGCGCGTGGGTCTTTCGTGGCACACGAGTGCCGGTATCATCGCTATTCCAGAATTTGAAGGACGGAGCCAGGGTCGACGACTATCTCACGTGGTTCCCCGGCGTGTCCCGCGCCCAAGTCGAGCGGGTTCTCGAATACGCGGCTCGTAGTGCTGCTTGAAAATCGTTTTCGACCAGGGCGTGCCCGTACCGTTGCGTGCTCACCTGATCGACCATCAGGTCTCGACCACTTTCGAGCTCGCATGGAGTTCGCTAAGAAATGGCGAGCTTCTCGCCCAGGCAGAAAGCGCGGGTTTCGATTTGTTGGTCACCACCCATCAGATTTGAGGTATCAGCAGAATCTCACATGGCGCCGGATCAGCATTCTCGTCCTTTTATCGACCAGCTGGCCGCGGATGCAGAGACACCTGGCCGCAATTGGCGAGAGCGTAAGACGTGCCAGGCCAGCTTCGTACGAGGAGCTTCCACTACCCTGAACGGCCGGCCCAACCAGTCGCTCGAGCCAACGAGCCACCTTCCCGGTGATTCGCTCATTCCATCAGCGCTCAACCTTGCCCTGCCGAACGGGTCGTGCGTTCGCGCTCGTGGCTCATCATTAACGTTCGGCGATGCATTCACTCGTCCGATTGGCCATTGCGCTTTCCGCAGCCGCAGCCGTCTTTTGGCTCGTGTTGGCGCTGGTCGGTTGTTTGCAGCGCAGGAGCAGCACGGATTCAAACCGGTCGAAGCCTGATACTGACGACGCACAGAACTACCATCCTGGCGACGGACCCGACTGAGAGCTACCAACCCTAGCCGAACGGCCCCTTGCCATCACGCCCACGTCGCACATCTTGGCTGGTATGCCGACCACGAAATCCAAGCGCACGAACGTCAAGTCCGCAGCGATCAAGCTCGTGCGCGGCTTACCGCCGACGTCCACGTGGGATGACCTCATGTACCGGATCTATGTCCGGCAGAAGATCGACTCAGGGCTGGCCGACGTGCGCTCCGGCCGGGTGCATTCTCACATGTCGGTCCGGAAGGAATTCGGGCTGTGACCATCGTCTGGGCAGCGGAGGCACGTCGTTCGCTGAAAGCCATCAAGCGCTTTATAGCGCAGGACTCCGAGTTTTACGCGGCACGCATGGTCGCGCGCATCATCGCATCCGACCCAGGGACACTTGGTTCATGAATACCCCGAGCAGGCGCTGCGCGAAGTACACGAGTCGCCGTACCGAATCATCTACGCGCACACGGACACTGAGTTCCAAGTCATCACCATCGTGCACTTCAAGCAGCGGCTGACGAAAGGACGGCTAACCAGACGCTAGAGCCAACGCGGTTCGCCGCCATGTCCTACAATTCGAAACCAGAGGGCCGCGTGGCTCATCTTTGACGTTCGGCATGAAGACCATCGCGGTATTCTCGTTGCTTTGGTGCGCCACGTTGTGGGCGGGTGCCACCGATTTCCCTCAACGGATCATGGTGTCCGATCTGAAGCATGAGGACTACCATCTTTCGTTTGGCGTGGCCTTCGAGCGCGCTGACGGGTCGTACGTCCACCCGATCACCGCCGCGTCTGTCGATCGCATCCTGATCCAGAAGGACGGTTCGACCTATGTACTCGCGTACTACCTGAACGAGTCCGGGGTACTCACGCTTCTCGCTGAACCGGTCATCGTCCGTGACGCTTCGCGACCCCCAATGGGCACGGCGCGCAAGGTCGATGGCGAATACCTGAGCTGCACCCGGATCGCTCTCAGCTCCGGATACGTCGACTTGTACGTGAAGCGCGGCGTACTGGTGGTCGAGCGCGTGCCCTCGCCGAACCCGTCGGCCGAGGCAACCCATTCGACAGGCTCAGGGTTTTGGGTTTTGGGTTTTGAGTTTCGGTCCAAGGCTCGTCTCGCTGGCGCTCCCCGCTACTTGCTGAGTTTTGGGTTTTGGGTTTTGGGTTTTGAGTTCCCCGGTCCAAGGCTCGTCTCGCTGGCGCTCCCCGCTACTTTCTGAGTTTTGGGTTTTGGGTTTTGGGTTTTGGGTTCCCGGTCCTGCGGGCTGAAGCACCGCAGCCACCTCGGATCCAGAGCCCCGCGTGCGTTCGCGCGCGTGGCTTCCGCCTTCGCCCGAGCGCTACGGCGGACGGGCCGGCTTTGACGTCGGGCGAAGTAGCACTTGCGAGCGCGGCGGGAGCGCACCATTCTCGTCTGATGCGAGTCGAGGTCGAACGAGAGGATGACGGACGCTGGATCGCGGAGGTTCCCGCACTTCCAGGGGCGATGGCGTATGGCGCCTCGAAGGACGAAGCCGTCGCAAAGGTCGAGGCGCTCGTCCTGCGTATCTGGGCCGACAAGCTCGAGCACGGTGAAGAGGCCCCGGGTATCAAGGGTGTCTTCACGGTGGCCGCATGAGCACGTGGGGTGCGAGAAAGGCGCGCGTTGTTCTCGCCGCCCTCTTGCGCCTCGGTTGGCACGTCAAGCGGCAGACTGGATCGCATCGCGTCCTGTCTCGAACGGGCTGGCCAGATTTCGTTTTTGCCTTTCATGACAGCGACGAGATCGGCCCCAAGATGATGGCGCGGGTCGCGAAGCATACTGGTCTTACCCCACGCGACGTCTAGGCTCAGGCTCGCATTCCGTAGTCCGGTGTGCATCCTTGCCACGTATGAAGGCGACGTTCACTTATTGGAAAGAGTCCGACGGGAAGTACCTCGGATACCTGAACTCGCACCCCGATCACTGGACGCAAGGAGAGGATCTCGAGGACCTTAAGGCCCACTTGCGCGACCTCCACGAGATGTTCGCAAGGGAGGACATTCCAGGGATACGGAAAGTCGCGGAATTGGAAGTGGCATGAAGCACCGCGACTTGGTCGCCGAGCTTGAGCGGAGCGGATGCACCTTGCTGAGGCACGGGGCGAAGTCCGAGCCAGTTCCGCGGCACCGAGAGATCAACGAGTTTTTGGCGAAGAAGATTATCAAGTCACTCGCCCCTGCTACCACCTCAGAGGGCTAACCCGTCGCCCGCTCCCCGCTACGTTCTGAGTTTTGGGGTTTGAGTTTTGGGTTTTGGGTTTTGGGTTTTGGGTTGGGCGTACGGCTGGGGTCAGCTTTTCCGCCCTCGGCCTGCGCTCGGCTATCGTGGCGGTGTTTGGCGATCTGTGCGGCAATCGCCGGGATTTGTTGCAGCCGATACGCCGCGGGACGCGGTCTCCGTGAGCGCTGCAGGCTGAAAACGGTAGGCGTTAGGGCGGGTGGGTGGTACGGGTGCTGCGGGTTTGCTATTGGAGCGGTGCGGATTCTTTCTCTCGGGGCATGGCGACTTCGACGCTCGCAGGTGGAACGGTGCATGAACTCCCGGGCGATCTGGGAGCGGCGATTGGCGCGGACGCAACGGCGGCGCGGTTGTGGGCGAGCTTCACTCCCCTCGCCCGCAACGAGTGGATTTGCTGGGTGACTTCAGCGAAGCACGAGGCGACGCGGAGGCGGCGGATCGCGGTGGGGATCGATAAGATGCACCGCGGGCTGCGGAGGCCGTGCTGCTGGCCGGGGTGCCCGCATCGCTGACGCGGAGGGCAGATCGAATCGCTGGCGCTCTTCGCACCATCCCAGGCCTACGGGTTTGCCATCGAGCCAGCGGGAGGTGTAGGTGCTTGGGGATGCGGGTTTGGATTTGGATTTTGTGGCTGCTCGCCGCCGGCGGGACGTGGGGCGCCGAGCTCGAGTCGGCTGGCTCGAACCCGGGGGTGCACCGGGCGGCATTGCTGAAGGACGGCAGGGAAGCGCTCGTGCTGCGTCTCCACCTGATCCGCACGGCGACACGTTCGGTCGAAATCCAGACGTTCATCTGGTCCAACGACGAGGCGGGCCGGATGATGATCTGGGAACTGCTCCAGGCGGCCCGGCGGGGCGTCCGGGTGCGGGTGATCGCGGATCACATGTTCTCGGATCAGGATCCGGCGATCGGCGCGTTCCTGGCGACCGCCCATCCGAACCTCGAGATCCGGCATTACCGGCCGACCGCCTCGCGGATGAAGCCGGGACTCTGGCGCACCGTGTTCAAGGCGATGCACTCGTTTCGCGCCGTGAACCAGCGGATGCACAGCAAGGTGATGCTGGTGGACGATACGTTCCTCATCACCGGCGGGCGCAACATCGAGAACACCTACTTTCACCTGTCGCCGGGCCTCAATTTTCACGACCGTGACGTGCTGCTGACGGGGCCGGTGGTGCACGAGGCCGGCGCGCAGTTCGAGGCATTCTGGGGGTACCGGGAGGTCGTGGCCACGGGCGCGTTGAAGGATGTCGCGGCGGCGATCCGGCGGGGCGGTTTCCGCCGGTTCGACGCGGCCTCGGACTATGCGTTCGGCCCGTTCTATCCGGCGCTGAGCGCCCAGGCGGACGACGCGGAAGGGTTTCGCCGGTTTGCGCGCGAGGAGCTGCGGCCGGTCGCGAAGGTGCGTTTTCTCCACGACCCCCCTGGGAAAGCGGCGCGGGTTGCGGCGGCCAACGAGCCAGGGAGCGGGGCTGCGGCCAAGGGGACGGCGGAGGCGCTGGGCCAGGCGGTCAGCGAGGCGCGCCGTGAGGTCGTCGTGCAAACGCCGTATCTCGTGCTCAGCGGCCGGGCGACGGAGCTGTTCAGGGGCCTGCGCCGACGCGGGGTCAGCGTGCGGGTGAGCACCAACAGTTTCGCGTCGACCGACAACCTGTACGCGTACTCCGCCAATTACCGGCTGCGCAACCGTTACATCCAGGATGTGGGGCTGCAAATCCATGAGTTCAAACCGCGGCCCGCGGCGCTGCCGGCGTTGTTTCCGACCGAGCCGGAGCTGGCCATGCTGGCGCGGAGGCCGGGAGCCGCGGCGGACGCACCGGCGCCATGGCTCTGCGTGCATGCGAAGTGCCTGGTGGTGGATGATGACGTCGCCTTCGTCGGCTCCTACAACCTCGATCCCCGTTCGGAGAATCTGAATACGGAGGTGGGCGTGTTGATCGAGGATGCGGGTTTCGCGGGCCGGCTGCGCGCGGAAATCGAGCGGGACCTGGAGACGGGCAACAGCTGGATCGTCGCGCGTCGGCCGTTGCCGCTGCGCCTGGACGTGGTCAACGGGCTGATCGGGGGCGTCGCCGCATGGTCCCCGATCGACGTGTGGCCGATTCAGAACACGAGCAGTTTCGAGTTGAAGCCGGGGCGGCCGGCGGTGCCGGTCGATCACCCGGCGTTTCACGAGCACTATCGCGAGGTGGGCGCGTTCCCGGGGGCCGCGCCGGGCCTGAGCACGAAGGAGATCATGACGCGGTTGTACAAGGCCGTGGGGTCGCCGTTGACGCCGATGCTGTAATTGGGATTTGAGATTTGAAATTTGAGATTTGAGATTGGAGCGGGCGATCGATTGGGGTGGCAGGTGGCGTTCACTGCGTGCGGGGCAGAAGGAGTGGTGGCAGAGCCAAGGCAGGATCTGGGATTTGAGATTTGAAATTTGAGATTTGAGATTTGAGATTGGAGCGAGCGATCGATTCGGGTGGCACGTGGCGTTCACCCCTGCGGGGGAGAAGGGGCGGTAGAGCCAAGGCATTCCGCGTACCCGAGCGGGCGGCGGGAATCTGAAATCTGAAATTTGAAATCTGAAATTCCCGCGCAGCGGGACTTCTATTGACATCCAACAGGAGCTCCTGTTGATAGGCAATATGAGTGAGGCAAAACACGAGGAGCTGCTGCAGGGCACGCTCGACCTGTTGATTCTCAAGACCCTCGACAGCCTGGGGACGTTGCACGGGTTTGGCATCGCGCGGCGGATCGAGCAGGTGTCGGGAGACACGGTGGCCCTGAATCATGGGACGGTGTATCCGGCGCTGCTGCGGTTGGAGCAGAAGGGCTGGATCAGCTCGGATTGGGGCGTGAGCGACAACAACCGGCGGGCGCGGTTCTACGCGCTGACCAAGGCGGGGCAAAAGCATCTCGCGACCGAGATCGACTATTGGAACCGGATGAGCGCGGCGGTGAACGCGGTCATCGGTGCACCGAGGAGGGCCTGAGCATGCGCGCTTTTTTCTCCAGGTGCCGGGATCTGCTGGGCCGGCGGCGGGTGGTCGAGCGCTTCGACGAGGAGCTCGCGTTTCATTTCGACGAGCTCAAGGCGCGGCTGATCCGCGAGGGTTGCAGCGAGGCGGAGGCGGAACGGCAGGCGCATCTCCAGCTGGGCAACGCGAGCCGGCATCGCGAGCAGGTATACGAGCAGGCCGGTTTTGCGTGGCTCGACGCGCTGCGCAACGACGTCACCGTGTCCTGGCGGGCGCTGCGGCGCCGCCCCTTCTTTCTCGTGGGCACGGTCGCGGTGCTGTCGCTGGGGCTGGGCACGGCGATCGCGGTGTATCAGCTGGTGGATATCGTGATGTTCCGTCCGCTGGCGGTGCCGGCGGCGCGCGAGCTCCATGGCGTGCAAGGCGGGGATCCGACCCTGCACTGGGTCAGCCGGGGGACGGCACAGCGCCTGGAAGCCCTGCTGCCGTCGCAGACGCTGGCGGCGTTTACCGGACGAGGCCGCGGGATCGTGTCGATCGACGGCGCGCCGCCGACGGCCGCGACCCTGCGGCTGGTCAATGGAAACTTCTTCCGGGCGCTGGGCGTCGGGGCGGAGGCGGGCCGGCTGTTCGAGTCCGCGGATGACGCCGTGGGGCAGGCCCGGGCGGTGGCGGTGGCGGGGCATGCCTGGGCGGTGGCGAATTTTGGCACACCGGCAGCGGCCGTGGGTCGCGAACTGCTCGTGAATCGAACGCGGGTTGAGATCATCGGCGTGCTGCCCGCGAGCTTTCGCGACGTGGCGGTGGGGCGTCCGCTCGACCTGTGGTTCACAACGGCGGCGCAGCCGGTGCTCAACTGGAATGGCAACCGGCAGGCGGTCTCGAACTCCGAAGTGCCGAACGATCCCGACTGGAACCGCGACGAACGGATTTCGTGGCTGAGCGTGCTGCTGCGCACGCGGGAGCCGGGGCCGGTGGAGCCGCTGCTGCGGCGTGCGATCCAGCCGGAGCTCGACGCGGTCGCCACGGTGGTCACCGATCCCGAAGAACGCACCCGGCGCGAGCGGCAGCGGCTGACGCTGGTCCCCTGCCCCGCCGGCGATGCCACGGCGCGGCGCGGTTTCGCAGGTCCGGGGCTGCTGCTCGGGTCGGTGGTGGGCGTGATGCTGCTGCTGACGTGGGTGAATGTCTCGGGCCTGGTCCTGGTGCGGGCAATGGCTCGCGGCCGGGAGCTGGCGGTGCGGCTGGCCCTGGGCGCGGGGCGGCGGCGCGTGGGACGGCTGACGATGGTCGAGGCCCTGCTGCTGAGCGCGGCGGGGGTGGTGGGCGGGCTCGTATTGGCCAGCTGGTTACTGCCGCTCGCGGCGCGGTGGCTGGTGCCGGGCCATGTGCTGGCGCTCGATCTGCGCGCGGTGGCCGGGGCAATCGTGCTGGGCGTCCTCACGACCGTGGCGGCGTCGGTGGCGCCGCTGGCGTGGATCGCCCGCCTCGCTCCGGGCGCGGTGAGCCTGAACAGCACGATGGGGCGCAGTCCGGTGCGGGTCGGCCGCTGGCTGGTGGCGACGCAGTTCGCGCTGGCGGTGGTGCTGGTGGCGATCGCCCATTCGCTGGCGAGCCAGCTGCGGGCGACCTTGACGATGGATCCGGGGATCGCGCGGCGGCAACTCGTCACCGCGGCGATGAATCCGGCGGCGGCCGGCTACCGCGAGGCGCAGCTGCCGGCTTTGCGGGAGCGGTTGCGCGAGGCGGCGTTGAGCGTGCCGGGCGTGACGCGGGTGACGTTTGCGGGGAGCGGAGTGATGGTGGGCAGCATTTCGCGCTCCACGCTCTTCTTCCGCGCGGCCGAGGCCAAGGTCCGCACGGGCAGTTTTCAGACCGATGCGATCGAGCCGGGATTTTTTGCCACGACGGGCACCCCCTTCCTGCGCGGCCGCGACCTCACGACCGGGGACACGGCGAACACGCCGCGCGTGGCGATCGTGACGGCGGCGCTGGCACGGCAGATCTTCGGGGAGGCGGACCCGCTGGGGCAGCGGTTTGGCTTCGGGCCGACCGCACAGGACGATGACTGGACGATCGTCGGCGTGGTGGCCGATGCGCGCACCAATGGCGTGCACGCGGAACCCCCGGCGCTGGCGTACCTGCCGCTGGCGCAGTCGCCCGGCGAAGTGCGCTTCGTCGGGGTGCAGTTCGAAGGGGTGGACGCGGAAGTGCGGCGCGGGCTGCGCGCCGCGCTGGGGCGGGCGGAACCGGGACTGATGATCCAGAACTGGCGTACGATCGCAGAGCGGATCCAGGACGAGACCGCGAACCAGCGGTCGGCCGCGTATGTGGCGGGGGCGTTTGCGTTGAGCGCACTGGTGCTGGCCGCGACGGGGGTGGCGGCGTCGCTTGGCTACATGATCATGGTCCGGCAGCGCGAACTGGCGCTGCGGATGGCGCTGGGCGCGGAGCCGACGCGACTGGTCGGGCGGGTGCTGCGAGACGCGGCCTTGCTTGCGCTGGCGGGCAGCGTGCCTGGACTGGTGGTGGCGGGCGCGCTGCCGTTGGCGCCGGCGTTTGCCGCCACGCTGCAGCCGCTGGGATTGGTGCAGGTCCTCGCGGCGGTCGGGTGTGCGGTGCTTGCGGCGATGGCGGCCGCGTGGCTACCGGCGTTACGGGCGGCGCGGATCGACCCGAATCTGGTGTTGAAGGCGGAGTGAGCCCGCTGCGCGGGCATTTCAGATTTCAGATGGCAGAGGAGTCATTTTCGCAGCTCGCAGCCTGTATCCCGCATCCTGCATCCTGCATCCCGCATCCTGCATCCCGCATCCTGCATCCCGGCTCCCGCATCACGGCTCCCTCATCACGGCTCCCGCATCCCGCATCCCGCATCCCGGATCGCGCATCGCGGATCCCGCATCCTGCATCCTGGATCCCGCATCCCGCATCCTGCATCCTGCATCCCGCATCCCGCATCCCCATCCCGCATCCCCCATCCCGCATCCTGCATCCCGCCGGAGCTCACTGCGCTTTCAGCCACTGTTCGGCGGCGGCGCGGGTGGTGAAGACGGCGTATTCGGCCGGCAGGCCGGCGGCGACGGCGGCGTTGAAATATTTGCAGGCTTTCACGTACGCACCGGAATCCGACACGACGTAGCCGATTTTCCGAGACACCCCGGGGGACAGGACCTGGCGGGCGCCAGCAGCGATCGCGTCGAGGTCCTCCCGATTGATCTGGGAAACGTCGGCGCCCGAGAAGTCCCACAGGATGGAACGTTCGCCCAGATTGGGATAATGCTGCTGCACGAGCGCACTGATCATCGCGCGCGAGGCGGTACCGCGCGGCGTGATGACCAGGAGGTCAGAGGTGATTTGGATCTCGGGGTCCGGCATGCGACGTGGGGCACGTTGTGCAGGCCGGCGCGGAGTTCAACCCTAGGTCGTTGGCGGGGCGGAAATATTCCCGGGTGCTGAGTTTTGGGTTTTGGGTTTTGGGTTTTGAGTTTGGGGTTTTGGGTTTTGGGTTTGGGGTTTTGGGGCTTCGCTGCCTAGAAACGGGCGACGAGGCTGAGGGCGATATAAGGGGCTCCTTCGCCTTCGACTTCGAGGTCGAGACGCTCGTATTCGAAACGCTGGCTGAAAGCGTAGCCGGCGTCGCCCCGCAAGGTGACGCCGGAGGCCAGTTCGTGCTGGGCGGAGAGTCCGGCGCGGATTTCGCGGTACTCGAGCCAGCTGTCGTCCAGCGAACCGCCGGGGCGGGCACCGAGCGGACGGGGATCACGTTCGAGCCGGTAATCACCGCCCTGCAGTTCCACAATGCCGGCGAGGGTCAGCGTCGGCGACGGACGGTAGTAGACGCCGGTTTCCGGGAAGGCGATCCGCGCCTCCCAAGCCGGATCGAATTTCCAGGTGAACCCGATGATCGGCAGGACCTCGATGCTGGAACGGGCGCTGTAGCGCAGGCCGAAGGTCCAGGTGAGTTCCGGACTCATGCGGTAGCTGGCGAAGGCCATCACGGGCAGATCAAAGCCGCCGTCGCCGACCTCGGGGGCGCCGGCGAAGCGGGGCTGCAGCATCACCGACCAGCGCCAGGTGTCATTGACGCGTTGCATCACGCCCACCGGCAGGCCGACGGACTGGAGGCGCGCCGGGAGAACAGCCGGGCCGCGGAGATCGAGTTCGTGCTGGGCGGCGGTGATTCCGAAGAGGAGCTGGGTCGACGCGCCAAGGGAGGCCGAGGCGCGGGCCGCGAATTCGAGCGACGTGACGCTCACTTCGCCGCCTGGAACGTTTTCGAGCGACGACTCCATCGTGTGGGCGAAGCGCAGGCTGGCGGTGGTGCCATCGCGTTGGGCGGCCGGCTGGGCCAGGCCGGACGCGGGAAGGGCCAGCAAAAGCCCGAGGCGGGCAAAGAGAGGACGGAACGTCATGTGGAAAATGGGCAAAGAGAGGGCGACGGGACGGACCCGGAAGCAGAAAGGGTGGCGGGAAAAAAACTCGGTGGACGAAACAACCAGCGGGAAAGAAAACGGGATGGGGACACCCGGCTCCGAAGAAGCCCGGTTCCCCACCCCGCGGTTAACTCAAACCAACCAAAAGCGGGTGGATCAGTTAGGCAAAACGACGGCGTCGATCACGTGGACAACCCCGTTGGAGGCGGCCACATCGGTCGCGACGACGTTGGCTCCGTTGACCGTCACCCGGCCCCCCGCCACGCGTAGGGCGAGTTCCTTGCCGTTGACCGTGGGCGCCTTCATGGTTTTCACATCGGCGGCCATCACCCTGCCGGGGACCACGTGATAGGTCAGGATGGCGACGAGCCTGGCCTTGTTTTCCGGCTTGAGGAGCGATTCGACGGTGCCGGCGGGCAGTTTCTGGAACGCCTCATCGGTGGGCGCGAAGACCGTGAAAGGTCCGTCCCCCTTGAGAGTGTCGACGAGGCCGGCGGCCTTGACCGCGGCAACCAGCGTGTTGAAGGTGCCGGCCTGGGAAGCGACGGTGACGATGTCGCCTGTGGCCTTGTGGTCCGGGTGCGAGGTGCCGGCGGGCAGCGCGGCGGCGAGGCTGACGGCCGCGAACGCGGCAGCAAACGTACGGGTGATGAGTTTCATTGGGATGGATGGGATTGAATGGACTGTTTTTGAACCAACGTAGACATCTTGTCTACTTGTCGCCGCGCCGTCAAGTTTCTGTCTATCTTTTGTTGGAATGGCTCCACACCCGTTTACCGAGCCGTCCCTGTATGACAGCGGGGCGGGCGACCGAGCAGCGCGCGGATTCGAAGGTTGCGCCGAGGTCAACAACGTGTCTATGTCGTGTCTATGTCTACCCATGATCCGATCTATCCCATGCGCGTGGTGGTCGAGCGCACCGGCTTGAGCCCCCATGTGGTCAGGGTATGGCAAAAACGTTATGCCGCCGTGGAGCCGGGTAGGTCGGAGGGCAACCGCCGGCTGTACTCCGACGCCGAAATTGAGCGGCTCAGCTTGCTCCGCCGCCTGGCGGAGGCGGGTCACAGCATCGGCTCCATCGCCAAGCTGCCAGACGCCCAGCTCCAGGCCATGCTGGTGGCGCGAGGCGAGGCGAAGCCGGTGACGCCCACACCCACGGGCACGGAAGCACGCTATCTCGCTGCGGCGACCCGGGCAGTGCGCGAACTGGACACCCACGGGCTCGAAGCGGCGCTGAAAGACGCGGAACTCGCGCTCGGGGCGATGGGGGTGGTGCAGAAGGTGGCCGCTCCCCTCGCCCACACCATCGGCGACCTGTGGGAGGACGGGCAGATCTCGTCGGCCCACGAACATTTCGCGTCAGCGGTGTTGCGCACGTTTCTGATGCGGTACCGGCCGTTCGCCCATGGCAGCAGCACGGCGCCGCGAGTGTTGGTGGCCACGCCGGCGGGCCAACTCCATGAGATCGGCGCGCTGCTGGTCACGGCGGTGGCCGCGCAGGTCGGCTGGGAGGTGACCTACCTCGGCGTTGGGCTGCCCGCGGCGGAGATCGCAGGGGCGGCGCGCCAGAACGGGGCCCGGGCGGTGGCGCTCAGCGTGGTGTATCCACCGGACGACCCGGCGCTGCCGGGGGAGTTGCAGCGGTTGCGCGCGCTGCTGCCGGCGGAGATCACCTTGTTGATCGGCGGCGCCGCATCGGTGCGCTATCGGAAGACCGTGTCGGGTGCCGGCGTGGTCTGGCCGGAAGGATTGACCGGACTTCCGGCGGCGTTGAAGGCGCTGCGCACGCGGGAGTAGGCCGGTGGGGTTTCGGTTTCTAGTTTCTCGTTTCTAGTTTCTGGTTTCTGGTTTCTGGTTTCTCGTTCTCGTTCTCGTCTCGTTTCTGGCGTTTGAGCGGTGAACCAGGACGCCGATCTGAAATTGGAAATCTGAAATCTGCGATCCCGGCGCAGCCGGGTCACCCATTCCGGCCGAAGAGCAGGCGCAGCGAATTGATACACACCACGAGCGTGCTGCCTTCATGGGCGGCGACACCGACGGCCAGGGGGACGGCGCCGATGGCGGTCGCGACGATCATCACGACTACGACGCCGAGCGAGATCGTCAGGTTCTGCCGGATGATGGCACGGGCGCGGCGACTCAAACGCTGCGCTGCCAGAAAGTTCTCGATGCGGTCGTGCATCAGGATGACCTCCGCCTGTTCGAGCGCGGCATCGCTGCCCCGGGCGCCCATCGCGACGCTGACGTCGGCCGCCGCCAGGCTGGGCGCGTCATTTACGCCGTCCCCGACCATGGCGACCTTCCGGCCCTGCTCGCGCAAGGCGACGATCGCTGCGACCTTGTCCTCGGGCGAGAGGCCTGCGCGCACTTCGTCGAGGCCGAGTTCCGTGGCAACCGCCTCGGCGGTATGACGGCGGTCCCCCGTGAGCATCACCGTGCGGATATTCAGTCGTTTCAGCGCCGCCAGCACGCCGCGCGATTCCGCGCGGATCTGGTCCTTGAGCAGGATGCGCCCCACGAGGTCGCGCCCGATGACCCACACCTCGCTGAGTTCGGCGGGCGCGGGCGGGAGGGTGCGTGCCCACTCCGCGAGGGGACCCTTCTCCAGCAGTTCGCGGCGCCCCAGCAGCAAGGTGCTTCCCGCCACGCGTCCGGTGAGCCCCTGGCCCGTCAACGACTGGAAGTCCTCGACATTCAATTCGACGATGCCCTGGGCCCGGGCGTGGCGCACAATGGCACGGGCGATGGGATGGTGCGATTTCGCCTCGAGGGCGTAGGCCAGTTCGAGCACCTCGCGTTCCCGTCCCTCCGGATAGCTTTCGTGGCCGACGACGCTGAGTTCGCCGGTGGTGAGGGTGCCGGTCTTGTCGAGCGCGACCGTGGTAACCTCGGCCAGCTTCTCGATTGCCGCCCCCCCGCGGAACAGCACGCCATGGCGCGCGCCCCAGGCGATGGCCGCCAGGATGGCCGACGGAATCGAGAGGACGAGGGCGCAGGGGCTCGCGACGACCATGAGGGTCATGGCGCGATAAAAGGCGGAACGCGTTTCCTCCGTGTTGGCGAAGGCGGGCAGGCCGAAGCCCAGCCACCACACCAGGAACATCGCCGTGGCGCCGCCAATGACCGCGTAGGTATATCCGGTGCCGAACTTGTCGGTGAAGCGCTCGCTCGGCGCCTTGAGCTTCTGCGCGGTCTGGATCAGCCGGATGATCTTCTGGAGCGTGCTCTCGGAGGGGGCCCGGACGACGTCGTAGTCCACGATGCCCCAGAGATTGAGGGTCCCGCTGTACACCTGGTCGCCGACCTTCTTCTCCACCGGCGTCGCCTCCCCCGTGAGGTTGGCCTCGTCGCTGGCGCTGGCACCTTTCGCGACCACGCCATCGGCGGCAAACGCCTGCCCGGGTTTGACCCGCACCCGGTGGCCGACCTTGAGCTGTTCGACCGGCACGTCCTCCTCAAGGCCATCGCCCAGCACCAGGGTCGCGCGCTTCGGCGCGGTCTTGAGGAGGGCGCTGACCTCGCGCTGCGTGCGGTCGAGGGCAAACTCCTCCATCGCGCCCGAGGCGGAAAAGAGAAACAGGAGCAGAACCGCCTCGCTCCAGTGATTGATGGCGATGGCGCCGATCGCCACGGCGAGCATCAGGAAATGGATATCGATCTCACGCTTGCGCAGGTTTTCCCATGTATCCACCGCGGCATCCCACCCGCCCGCAATGATCGCTACCAGGTACAGGCCCTTGCCGAGCCAGGGGAGCCCGGGGACGAAATGGGTGGCGAGCGCGCCCGCGATGCCGGTGACGCCACAGATGGCGGCGAGGATCGAAAGGGTGCGCCACTCCTGCTCGTGGCTGTGCGGCTCCTCCTTGAGCTCGGGCCACTCCAATTCCCGCCACAGCCAGAGCTTTTCGGCCGTTTCACAACTGTCGCGACTGACAATCATCATGCCCTCGTGCTGCCGGACCGAAAAGCCGCGGGGGGCGGTCACCGCAGCCGGGGTTTTCTTCGCCAGCTCGGCCTCCACGACCGCAATCGTCTCGGCGAGTTTATCTTCGAGGCCGTCGAGTCGCACATGCCCGATCGTGGCGACGGCGAGCTTGTGGGACTCCGCGTCGATGCGGAGCGCGGAGACCCGCGGCTGCGTGCGCAGGAAGCTCACCAAAGTCTCGACCCATTCCGCCGCTTGGGCTGCTGATTGCATCCCCTATCAAAAGACGCCGCCGGCGCAGTCTCGCAACCGGATTTCCTGCGCATGGATTGCCGGATCCCGCTACGCGGGGATTGCAGATTTCAAATTTCAGATTTCAGACCCGGAACAGTAGGCATCGGGTTGCAAGTTTTTGCCTTCACGTTGCAAGGTTCAGACTGCGATCGATTTGAGTTAGCGGGCGGGTGGCGGGGCGTGGTTGGCCTAGTGGTGACCGGACGGGTTTCGAATTGCCAGCGCTCTTCGCTGCACCGGGTGTCCTGCTTAGTCGGGCAACTCGTACACCTCGACCAACGCCACGCCGGTGCCATCGTTCGCACCACTGACGTGCACGCTGTAATTACCGGGTTCGAGGCTCACCACGACCGCCGCATCGGCACTTCCCGGCAGCAAAGGAAACGCGCCAACCATCGCCCCGGCCGCTGTGACAGCCGGGCCTGCGCCCTGCTCCTCCCAATCGTCGTTTGTGCCAATCGCGGTCGAACCGCGGTAGATCGTCAGGCGCGGGTCGGCCAACACCCCGGCGACGTTGAAATCCGCCAGCCGCGGCCCGATGGCTCGAATCAGGAAACGCCGCGGTGACAACCCCGCCACGACCATGCTGGGAATCAAGACCTCGTCGCCGCGGCCGACCCACGAACGCGCCGAGAGGTTGACGAGTCGCGTCGCCGCCGGACGTCCCACTTCATAAACTTCCACCAGCGCCACACCCGTCGCGTTCATGTAACCGGCTATCTTGGCCGTATACGACCCGGGCTCGAGGGAGACGATCAACGCGCAATCACTCGCTCCCTGCCGCAATGGGAACGCGCCGACGGCCCGCTCGGTTTCGCGCATCGCGGCCACCCTGGCCCGCGTGAACTCCGGGCCGCCGGCCCCCTCGCCCTGCGTCCAGTCGTCATTGATCGCGACGCGCCTGGACTTGGCATCGAAGACTTCGAGCACCGGATTTCGCAACACGCCGCCCACGCCGTACTCGGCCAACGTTGCACCGACCCCACGAACCAGGACCTGCCGGGGGCTCGTTCCACTCACGACGAACCCGGCGATCAGAACGCTGTCGCCGCGACCCACGCGGGTGCGGGTGCCAAGATTCACCAGCCGGCCGCGAGCATCCACGGTGACGTTCGACGCCGGGCTGATCGTCGCTCCGTGTTCGTTGGTCACCACGACCCGGTAATGTCCCGCGTCCGAGGGCTGCACGCCGCGCAGCCGCAGTTCGACATCATTCGCTCCAGGAATGTCCACCCCATCCTTCTGCCATTGGTAACTCGTTGGGAGCGGCACCCCCGTCGCTCCAACCTGCAGGACAACATCGCCGCCCAAGGCCGCCGCCTCGTCCTGCGGGGCCCGAAGCACGTGCGGCACTGACGCAACCGGTTCCACGCGCAACCGTGCTTCGAAACTCGAGGTTGTCCCAGTTTCGTTCGCGACCACGACCTGGTAGAGCCCGGAGTCCGTCATCGCAACGGCGGACAGGCTGAGGGTTCGGTCGGTCGCTCCGGGCAGGACCGCGCCATCCTTGTACCATTGATACCGGAGATTTCCGCCCGTGGCCGTCACCGCGAACACGGCCGCCGCCCCGGCCGGTTTGAGCTGCGACGACGGATGCGATCGCACCACGGGAGCAGCCGGTGCCATGCGCTCCAACAAGGCGCCGGCACTTGTGAGGGTGCCGCTCGGGCCGCTCACTTGCACCGCATACCGCCCAAGGTCCTTCTCGCCCACGATGGGCAGCGTAAACTGCCACCCCGTCGCCCCGGGGATGGGAGTTCCGTCCTTCAACCACTGATACGCGGAGGCATGGTCGGCGGTGACCCGCCACGTGGCGGCCTGCCCCAGTTCCACGGACTGGTCTTCCGGTTGCGCCGACAGGAAAGGTTCCGGGGTCGGTCGGAATGCGATCGTGAAAATCTTGCTGGAGGCCTGCGCGGCCCCTTTCCGGACCTTCAGCACATACGTGCCGGGCGTCACACCTGCCACCGCGGGTCCCGACGCTTCCACGAGTTCAAACCCGGCGTGGTCGAAGCCGCGCTGCGCCAGCAGTTGTTCCGTCATCAAGGCTTCGCGCACCGGCGTCGGATGGCTGTCCTCCAGCGGGTACGTTCGGCTTCTCGGGTGGACCGTGAGCAGCGGCGATTCCGGGAGCACGTCCACGGACGCGGGAAGGCTGGTCACCCAGGGGCCGCCGGGACGCGCGACGCGGACGCGATAGACGCCGGCTCGGCCGGTGTCGGCTGAGAATCCGTGCGTCAACGAATCAAAGGTCGACCCTTCGCCGGACCTCACCACGACATCATCCCGCAACCACTCCACCCGAAGTTTGCTCGGCACAATCCGCGTACCGGACGGTGACATGGCGGCGATGCTCGCCGAAAGGTTCACCCAGGTCCCCACCGTCACGGTGTGCGGCGCCGGGTGCCAGCTGAAAACAGGATCAGGCACCGGCGATATGACCGTAACGACCGCGGCGCGAGAACGCGTCGTCACCCCACCTTGGGAGACTTCGACGTGGTAGGAGCCCGCGTCTTCGGGCCGAAGCGGTGCGACGATCAAGCGCTCGTTATGAGCGCCCTCGATTTTCATTCCGTCACGAAACCAGGTCACGGTGCGCCCGAGCGACGAGCTCGCAGGGGGGATTTCCTGCTCGAATGAAAGCTCCACGCCCCCTCCGAGATACTCCCTGGCCGAAGCAGGGTGCCGTACAATCGCTGGTGGCGGCGGCGTTGGCTCGGGTGGACGCAGCACGATTGGATCGCTTCGCACCGTTCCCACGGCGTTTGTGGCGACAAGCGTGTAGGCGCCGGCCTGGTCGGAGCCATAGTTCGCCATTGATAGCTGAGGGGCGGTCGCGCCCGGCACCGCGACGCCGTCTTTGAACCACTGGAAGGCCAGCGTGCCGGTGCCGTGGACGGAGCTGCCCAAGGTCAGCATCTCACCAAGTCGAGGGGCTGTGGTCCAGCCAGCGTCGTCAAACCGCGGCGGCGACGCCGGCAGGACCTTCAGCCGCGCGACGGTCTGCCTGGTCGTGCCGGCGACGTTGCTTACCTCGACGGAATACTCTCCCGCATCGCTGAACTGGATTCGCTCCAGGATCAATTCGTCGACCCGGGTGGTGCCCACCTCGATGTCGTCGCGGTACCAGGTGTAGACCATTGGGGTGTCTCCGCTGAGAACGTCTGTCTCCACGCGAACCCACGTTCCCGACTCAACCCGCGTCTCCCTCACAAACACGTTCGCGACCGCCGGCGGCTTGGCCGCCCGCACGTCCAGTCTGACCGGTGCGCTGAGGGTGGCCCCCGCCGCATTCGCCACTTCGACGGTGTACGTGCCGGCGTCGGAGGTTTTGAGGGGATCCAGTTCGAGCGACCGCAACGAGGGCCCGGTCGCCAACGGCACCCCGTCTCTTCTCCAGGTATAAGCGAATGGCCCGCGCCCGCCCGCTGCCACATGCAGGACGGCCCACTTGCCTTCGCACGCTTCGGTGCTCTCGACCGCCGGCTGCCAGATGATCACCGGCGGCGTGGTGATCGCCCGGTTGTACAACGCCCGCGCCCCCGCGATATCGTCCGCCTGCAGGCTTTCCACATCGCTGACGTGCGCGTTCATGAGAGCGGTGACCGTCTGGGCCGGCTTCGCCTCGTCGGGGTGGTCGAGGCCGAGCAGATGCCCCAGTTCGTGCATCACGACCCGCCTGAAATCGTGCCGGATCTGGGGCACGCCCGGGTACACGTCCCAATACTCGCCAGAGTTGACCACGATATCGCTCTCGAGCCTTTCATCGCCATCAATCGACGTGATCGTAACGGCGAGAACGCCGCGCCCAAACTCCCGTCCGTGGTAGCTCGCGCCGAAATACACTTCGTTGCGTCCGTTGTCGAATGCGGGCTGCCCAGCGGCCGGAATCACCAAGAGCTGGCTGCGTTCGAGCTGTGCGCTCCACAACTGCAGCGCCTCGCGCGCGACGGCGGTCCAATCGACCGGTCCAAGCGGCGGCGGAGGCGGAACGTTTGCCTGGAATTCGAGCGCGACGGCGATGGTGCCATCCTGCCATGGCGTGGTGGGCTGCGGCGTCCAGGCGAAGGCACTGCCCGCGACGCCCAGGATCGCCGCAACCTTTGCAAACCAACGAACCTGCGTGCTCATCGGGTGGAGCCGTTCGCGACACCGTGCGTCGCCGCGACCACGGCGTCCTCGAACTGGGCGAGGGTTTGCGCAGTCCCAACGTCAAGCGCCAGCGGTGCGCGGCGACCGTCCTCCAGCGCTCCTTGCACCGCCTCCGGTGCAACCACCGGGCTATAATCATCGCGCAACACGCGTTCGGCTCCGCCCGCCGGGTCCGATCGCACGCGATAGCGACCGTGCCTCAGCCGCACCAACGGGCAGAGGCGTCCCGTGGTCGCCTCGACGAAGTATACGCCACGCTCGCCCACGGCAAATGCGGGCTGGCCATGCACGTGCAGCCGTCGCCGCCCGACCGCCCCGCCCAGGAACTCCAGGGAAATGGTGTCAGCCGCCTCCCCCTTGAGCATGCGTTCAACGCGAAACGTGACCCGCGTGACGATGGGCCGCTCGCCACGTTCCTCGACGACGGCGGTTGCCACCTGCGTGACTTCGCCGCGGAAGATGGTGGCGGCTTCGGCCACCAGTTCGGCAAAGGCGGGCGGCTTCACCGTGGTTGCGCTTGCGGGCGCGGCTACGAGCAGGAGGAGCAGAGCGAGGAGTCGCATCGGGGAATGGAGGATGAGACGGACATTGGCGTAGATCAACCTTGCCGTTTGGCGGATGGGGGTATTGCGACCCTTTGGCTTGGTTTGCCGTGGGTTGGGGTGCTCGCGCCGCGTGGAACGCCCGGGCGCAACGGGTGCGTTTCGCATGTCCCGCACTCCGACACGACAGAGCGCGCCGCTGCAGGCCCACCGCTTACGCATTGAAAACGTGGGCGTTCTGGCACCTGTTGTCCGTTTCTGATGATTGGATTGCGCGAAGACGACGGCTCGGCGCCTCCGCCGGTGAGCCACGCGCCCGCCCTTGCCGCCGAGATCTTTGCGGAAGACGGGATTCTTCAGCGCGTCCTCAAGCTGGAGCACCGTCCCGAACAGGAAAGGATGGCCCGGGCGGTGGCGGCCGCGGTGTGCGCCGACGCGCCGCTGTTGTTCGAGGCGGGCACCGGGGTCGGCAAGTCCCTGGCTTACCTGGTCCCCGGCATCATCCAGGCGGTCGATCAAACGCGGCCGCTGATCGTCTCCACCCACACGATCGCCCTCCAGGAGCAGCTCGAGTCCAGCGACCTCCCGAAATGCCGGCGGCTGTTCGGGGCCGATCCCTCGCTGCAACGCTACGCCGGGTTCAAGGCCGCCGTGCTCGTCGGGAAATCCAATTACCTCTGCACCACGCGCCTCGGCAACGCGCTGGCCGACCGCACCACCCTTTTCGCCGACGCCGACTACGACGAACTGCAGCGGATCGCGCGGTGGGCCGACACGACCGAGACCGGCATCCGCCACGAACTGAAGCCCCCGCCCCGCCCCGAGGTCTGGGAGGCCGTCAACGCCGACTCGTCTTCCTGCTCGCGCAAGCACTGCGACTGCGAGAAATGCTTCTACCAGCGCGCCCGCGCGCGTCTCCGCACCGCCAGCGTCATCATCGTCAACCACGCGCTCCTCTTCGCCCTGATCAACGCCGGCGGCGCGCAGGCCCAGGGCGCCACCACCGACGCACGCGGCGTCTTGTTTCCCGACGATTTCGTGGTGCTCGACGAGGCGCACACGGTGCCGGATGTCGCCACGGAAAACTTCGGCCTCGGCCTGTCCAGTTACGGCGTCGATCGCGCGCTCAAGTACCTCTACAATCCCCGGACCAACCGCGGCATGCTGCGCAAGTTCGGCCGCGCCGAGCTGCAGCAGCTCGTGGTCGATGCCCAGGGGGCGTCGACCCGGTTCTTTGGCCAGGTCGCCGACACCTTGCTCGCGCAGCGCGCGATCGTCCGCGTGCGCGAAGCAGGCGGGTTGGACCCGCAGCTGGAAGGCCCGCTCGGCGCGCTTCACCGCGCGATGGCCAAGGCGGCCGACAAGCTGGAAGATGGACGCGAGCGGGACGAACTGCTCGAGCAGATCCAGCGGCTCAAGGGCATCGCCCAGGGGCTGAACGACTGGCTGGGACTGGCCGACCAGGGCCATGTCTACTGGGCGGAGCGTTCCGGGCGTACCCAGACCATTGTGACGCTGCGCAGCGCGCCGCTCGACGTCGCGCCCGAGCTGCGCCGCCACCTCTTCGGCTGCCGCACGGCGGTCGTGTGCACCAGCGCCACGCTTGCCCTCGGCGGCCGGATCGAGCCGTTCGCCGCGCGCATCGGGGCCGACGCGGCGGAGGCGGTGATTGTGAAGTCGCCCTTCGATTACGAGCGCAACATGCGCGTGTACGTGGCCGCGGACGTGCCGCTTCCCTCCCCCAAGGAGGCGCGGCTCGCGCTCGATGTGCTCGCCGACTACATCCGCTTCTGCACGGAGCGCGTCCGCGGCGGGTCGCTCGTGCTGTTCACCAGTTACACCGACATGCGGGCGATCGCGGCCACGCTCGAACCCATCTTCCGCGCGGCGGGGCGCCCCTTCATGATGCAGGGCGGCGACCTTTCGCGCACCGAGCTCACGAAACAGATGCGCGAGCTGGGCAACGCGATCCTTTTCGGCACCGACAGCTTCTGGACCGGCGTCGACGTGCCGGGCGACGCCCTGGCCCAGGTGATCATGACCCGCCTCCCCTTTGACCCGCCGACCCACCCGATCACCGAGGCGCGCAGCGACTACATCCGCGATCGCGGCGGAAGTCCCTTCAACGAGCTCACGCTCCCGGACGCCTTGATGACCTTTCGCCAGGGCGTGGGCCGGCTGATCCGCACCGCGACGGACCGCGGGGTCGTGACGCTCCTCGATTCGCGCCTCACGGCCAAGACCTACGGCCGGCTGTTCATCGACTCCCTCCCCCGCCCCGACTTCACCCTGATGAACCGCACCAACCGCGAGGACGTGTTTCATCCTTTTGCCTGAACCCACGCCCGCTAACGTATCGACAATGCCCACGTTTCGCGCCGCAGCTCTAACCGACATCGGCCGGGTCCGCCGCCACAATGAGGACCGGTTGCTGTGCGACCCGCGTCTGGCCCTCTTCGGCGTCGCGGATGGCGTGGGCGGTCTGCCGGGGGGGGCGGAGGCCGCCGAACTGGCCGTGAATCACGTGCTGGCGGGGGTGCGCGACGCGCCGACCACTCCCGGCGGACTGAATCTGGCCGCGATCGTCCGCTCCGCCAACCAGGCGGTCGAGGAGCTCGGGATGGACCTGAATCCCACGCTCGGCATCGGCACCACCCTGACCGTCGGCTGCATCCGCGATGGTGCGATGAAGCTCGCCCATGTCGGCGATTCCCGCTGCTACGTCGCCCAGGGCCGCGACTTTCTTTGCCTCACCGAAGACCACTCCGTGGAGAATGAGGCGCGGCTCCGCCGGGCACGCGGCGAAATCGTGTATTTCCACGAGGCCAATCGCAACGCCCTCACGCGCTGCATCGGCCAGATTGGGCAGCTGGAGGTCGATCTCGTCACCCGTCTGCTGCGCCCGGGCGACCGGTATTTGTTTTGCAGTGACGGCGTGACGCGCATGGTCACGGATCGCGAACTCGGCGAGCTGGTCGGCCGCCATGATGACCCGGAGAGAGCCCTTCGGGACGTGATCCAGACCGCCCTCGACCGCGGCGGCCCCGACAACGTCACCGGCGTGCTGGTGTTCGTCGACGAGGTGGCCTGAGAATAGCCTGGGAATTTCAGATTTCAGATTTCAGATGGGGCGAACGGAAGCGGGCGAGCCGCCCGCGGTCCACTTTCACTTTCACTCTCACTTTCCCTTTCCATGCCTTCCCGCGTTGCCCAGTTTCAAGGCCTCGTCGACCAGCAGCCCGACAATGAGCTCTTCCGCTTCAGCCTGGCCCAGGCGCTCGCCGCCGAGGGTCGAGTGGCGGAGTCGCTCCCCCACTACGAGTACTGCGTCCGGAAAAAGCCGGACTGGATGATGGCGCGCATCCTCCTGGGCAAAGCGCTGCTGCAGTTGGAGCGCCGCGCGGACGCAAAACCCCTGCTCGAAGCTGCGCTCGCCCTGGCCATCGAGCAGCACCACGAGGATCCCGAGCGCGAGTTGCGCGGGCTGCTCGCCGATCTGTGAGCCGGCTACGCCGGCATTTCAGGTTTCAGATTTCAGAGGGAAGGGCCCAACGGCCCTCTTCTCCCGCCCGTTCTCAAATCTCAAATTTCAGATCTCAAATGCGCGCGTAGCGCGCTACGCCGGCGGGATGTGCGGATCGACTCCCGGACCGGGCCGCGGGCTGGGTTCGTCGGCGCTCGGCTGGTTGGGCGTCACCCCGCGGTTGTGCGAGTCGATGCCGCCTGCACTCGAGGTACGTCGTGAGAGCATCATGAAAAGCAGCGGCACGATGACGATGAGAAGGATGATTCCGATGATGTAGCCCATGGGACCTTTGACCGCCGACCCGGCCCGGCGAGTTTGCGGTTACCGCGGATTGAGGCCCGGAGGTTTTCCCGCCTCCGTGGATCGGAACATTTCCGAGTAAAATCCGTCTCTCCCCGCCGCTCGGCTCCATTACCTTACGGTGCGAACCGGGTCCAGTAGCACACCACCATGAAGCTCTTCGTCAAAATCCTGATCGGTCTCCTCCTGGTGATCGCCGTCGTCCTTGCGCTCGCGCTGACCCCGGCGGTGCAAACGTGGGCCGCGCGCAAGGCCCTGGCCGACCAGCCCGGCCTGGCCGTCGACTTCAGTCGCGTAAAGGCCGGTTTCAGCTCGGCCGACGTGCAGAACCTCCGGTACGAGAAGGATGGCATCGTCCTCACCGCATCGCATGCGGCCGCCCGCTATTCCGCCTGGGACTATCTCACGAAGCAACGGGTGACGGTGCATGACCTTGCCGTCGATGGCCTGGTGATCGACGTCCGCAATCCGCGACCCCCAGCTTCTGCCGCAGCGACCTCGCCGGCGCCGAAAACCGCCCCCCGTTCGCAGGCTGCCTCCGCGGCACAAAGCGCCGCCAAAGACCGCTCCGCTCCCACCGACGCCGCCGACGCGGCCGCGAAGTTCCAAGGGCTTCTCAGCCAGGCCCGATTGCCAGTCGACCTGAACCTCGCGCGTTTTTCGATCCCCGGCCGCGCGCTCCTTCCCGCCGACCAGACCGCCACCTTTGAACTTTCCGGCCAGGATCTCCGCACCGGGCAGGAGGGCACCGTCACGTGGAAGGTTGAAATCACCCACCCCGGCGCTGGCGCCGCCTACCGCACGGCGCGAAGCGAAGGCACGGCCACCGTCCGGATCGCGACGGACCGGCGGATCGACCGGATCGACGTCAACGGCACCCTCCTCACCGTGGGTCCGAAACTGCCGTCCGATCCGCTGAAACTTGCGGTGCACGCGGAGCAGCCGACCGCCGGTGGGGACGAAACGTTCGCCGCGACCCTCACCCTGGCGCCGGCCGCCGAGCCGCTGCTGCGTGTGGCCGGCCGGTACCAGGCCGCCGCGCGCGAGCTGAGCGGCGATTGGTCCGTAGCCATCGACGAAAAGATGGGCGCGCTCCTCCCGGCGTTCGGCGCACCCGAACTCACCGCGAAGGGCTCGGGGCGTTTCGCGGCCCAGCCCGACGCCGGCGCGGCGCGCACCACGGGACAGCTCGACGCGCTCCTGCCTCGACCCGAGTCGCTCGCGCCCCAACTCGCCGCGGTGGGCGCGCTGGCGATGCGGCTCAACTTCGAGGGTGAGATGGATCGGCAGGCCGCGCAACTCACGCAGGCCACGGCGGAGGTCACCACCGCCGATGGCCGCAAACTGGCCGAATTGCGCACGCTGCAGCGCGTCGGTTTCTCGCAAGCCGACAAGCGCGTCACCTTTGCCGACGCCAGCTCCGACCTGGCCCGTGTGCAGCTCAACGCGCTGCCCTTGGCCTGGGCGCAGGCGTTTTTGCCCGACCTCGGCATCGAAAGCGGCGCCGCCTCGATGACGCTCGCCGTCGCCGCCACGCCCGACGGCAGCCGCGTGCGCTTGACGCCCGTTGAACCGCTGACGCTGCGGGACGTGACGATCACAAAGGCCGGCCAGAAACTCGCCGATCGGCTGAACCTCTCGGTGCGTCCGCAGGCCGAGTACTCGAAGGAGCGGATCCATGCCCAACTCGCCGATCTCCAGGTCAGCGTCGCCGGAGGCGATCAGCTGGCCGGCCGGATCGAACTCGAGGTCGAGGATCCCACCGGGCCGCAGCCCACGGTCCGTTTCCTCACCGACACCCGCGCGCGCGTCGTAGGCAGTTTTCTGCCCGGCGCCCGACTGCCCACGGGGCCGCTCCAGGTCACCACGAAGTCGGAGGGCCGCCTCGCGGGCGACGAACTCGCCTTCACGTCCTCCATCACCCAGGTCGCACCGGAAAACGGGCCCGCGCTGCTGACCGCGGAATTGGTCCAGCCACTCGGACTGAACCTGAAGACCAACGCCGTGAAGGTCGACGCGCCTGAGAATCTCACGCTGCGCCTGAACCTCGGCCAGATTCCCCTCGCGCTCCTGGAAGCGTTCATGCCGGAGTCCAGGTTTGCCGGCCAGGTCGTGGGTGGCACCGTCGGCGTGCAGGTGCGCAGTCTCACCGATGTGGTCGTCAGCACGACCGAGGCCGTCACCGTGCGCGGAATTTCCGCCGCGCTCCATGGGCAGCCCACGCTGTCCGAGGTGGACGTGACGCTGGATTTCTCGGCCCGCAAGAACGGCGAGATACTGGCTTACGAAGTCCGCCGCGTCGAAGCGCGTCAGGGCAACGCCACGCTGTTGGCGCTGAGCGCGGCCGGCGATCTCAATCCCGGCAGCGCGACCGCCGCCAGCGACGCGCGCGCCTCATCCGACGCCCAGGCGTCGAAGACTGCGGCAGGCCCGTTTTCCCTCACGGCGAAGGGCAGGTTCCAGGCCGATCTTGGCGCACTTGCACAACAGCCGGCGCTGACCTCCGCCAACAGCCTGGCGAAGGGCGTGGTCGACGGCGAATTCGACGCGACGCTGCGCGACTCGCTGCAGGCGACCGCGCGGATCGTCGCCCGAGACCTCGTGGCCAAGGAGGGCAACCGTCCGCTCGGCACCGCCCTGCTGGAGGCGTCCGCCACGGTGCAGCCCGATGGCTCGAGCCTCCTGCGCGTGCCGTTCACGCTTACGGCCGGCGAGCGGCGCTCCGATCTTACCCTCGACGGCCGGATGAGCCGCGCCGCCGACGTGTTTTCCTTCACGGGCCGGATCAGTAGCACCCGGTTGTTCGTCGACGATGTGAAGGTGCTGGCGGCACTGACGCCATCGACACCGGAACCGCCGAAAAGCGAAGTCCCCGCGCGTCCCGGTGTCCCGGGCGCGGTCACCGGCGGGGCCCCGCGGCCACCGGAAACCCAGGGGACCGGGCTCCCCCGCGGGTCCACGACCACCCCGACTGCACCGCGGGCGGATCCGAAAGCCTTCTGGGCGATGGCCGAGGGCAGGATCGACCTCGAAATGCGTGAGATCATTTACGGCCGCGATTATCCCATCACGGACGTCCGCGGCGCCGCCACGCTCGCACCGCGTCAACTGGCGTTGCAGGACCTCAACGGCAAGCTGCAGGGAAACCCGTTCCATCTCGCCGCGACGATCGATTTCGCCCCGCAGCAACCCAAGCCCTACACGCTCGCCGCGACGACCCAGGTGCAGCAGTTCGACATCGGCGCTTTCCTGCGGGCGGGGGATCCCGGCTCCGCACCGAAGCTGGAGGGGATCGTCAATGTGGACGGCACGTTCCAGGGGCACGGAGCGACGCTCACGGAGTTGGCGAAGAACGCGTACGGGCGCTTCAACGTCGTTGGCCAGCAGGGGGTGCTGAGGATGCTGGCGCGGAACGACGACTCCGCACTCGGCGGGCTCGGTGGCATCGCACAGGGCGCCGCGGTGCTCGGCGGGCTGCTGGGACAGTCGAAGAATCGTCCGGAAGTTGCCGTGATTTCCCAATTGGTCGGCAAGCTGGCGGAGCTGCCCTACGATCGGTTTTCGATGCAGGTGGAGCGCGGCGCGGACCTGGGGTTGAAGATGAGCAACATCGAGTTCCTGTCCCCCGACACCATCATCACGGGAGTCGGCGGCATCGTTGCGCAAGAGGGCATTCCGGCCGCGCAGCAGCCCATGCAGTTCACGCTCCAGCTGGCGGCGCGGGGCCCGATGGCCGAGGCGCTGGATCAGTTGAAACTGCTCAAAGGCGAGGCGGACCCCCACGGCTTCCGCGCCATGAGCCGCACGTTTCAATTGAAAGGCTCCGCCTCGAAGCCCGATTCCAAGGACCTCTGGCGGTCAATCCTCGAGGCCGCGATGGGCAGCGCGCCCGTGCAGAACCTGCTGAACCGCGCTCTGGGCGGGTAGCGCGCGCAACGCGCGCGGTTTTGGGTTTGGGGTTTTGGGTTTTGGGTTCGGGTCTGAGTATGTTGTCCCGCCTTTAGGCGGAATGCCTTGGTTCGGCCGCGCCCGACCCTTCCGCCTAAAGGCGGGACAACATACCCAGAGCACCCCGCCTCTCTGAAATCTGAAATCCCCGCCGCAGCGGGCTGCGCGTCTTCCTTATTTCAAATCTCAAATTTCAAATCTCAAATCTCAAATCCCGCCGCAGGCGGCGGGACAACATACCCAAGCACCCCGCCCCTCTGAAGGTTTGTCCAAGGACCGAGCCTCCGTGTCCTCCTTGTCCGCCGTAGGCTCGGCGAAGGTGGATGTGTCGG
>JAEWKR010000043.1 GCA_023457715.1 Verrucomicrobiota bacterium | reverse complement strand
CGCCCGGGGCCCACGACGCGAAAGGGCCCGGGGGCGGCTCGCCCGCATCAGTCCGCCACGAGCCTGCAAAAAGCCCGGCGCGCTGACGCACCGGGCTTGAAGCTGCAAAGGCTGGGAGCCGAAAGCTGATCGCGGACCGCTTCCTCAATACCGGTAATGCTCCGGCTTGTACGGGCCGTCGACGGACACGCCGAGGTAGTCGGCCTGGTCCTTCGAGAGCGTCGTCAGCTTGGCCCCGATCTTTTCGAGGTGCAGGCGCGCCACCTCTTCGTCGAGGTGCTTCGGCAGCCGGTAGACGCCCACGGCGTAGGTCGCGCGGTTCTTCCACAGATCGAGCTGCGCGAGGCACTGGTTGGTGAAGCTGTTCGACATCACGAACGACGGATGGCCCGTCGCGCAGCCGAGGTTCACCAGCCGGCCTTCCGCGAGCAGATAAATGCTCGGGCCGCCCGGGAACGTGTAGAGGTCGTACTGCGGCTTGACGGTGATGCGCTTGGCATCCGAACCATTGAGGCGGTCGACCTGGATCTCGTTGTCGAAGTGGCCGATGTTGCACACGATCGCCTGGTCCTTCATCCGGCGCATGTGCTCGAGGGTGATGATGTCCTTGTTGCCCGTGCACGTGACGTAGATGTCCGCCACGCCCAGGGTCGACTCGATCGTGTTCACCTCGAATCCTTCCATCGCCGCCTGCAACGCGTTGATGGGATCGATCTCCGTGACGATCACGCGCGCGCCGAAGCCGCGCAGCGAATGCGCGGACCCCTTGCCCACGTCGCCGTAGCCGCACACGCAGGCCACTTTGCCCGCGATCATGACGTCCGTCGCGCGCTTGAGGCCGTCGGCCAGCGACTCGCGGCAGCCGTAAAGATTGTCGAACTTCGACTTGGTGACCGAGTCGTTCACGTTGATCGCCGGCACGCGCAGCTTGCCCTTCTCGAGCATCTGGTAGAGGCGGTGCACGCCGGTCGTCGTCTCCTCGGACACGCCGCGCCATTCCTTCGCGATGTTCGTCCACTTGAGCGGATCCTCCTGATGCACGCGCTTGAGCAGGTTCTTGATCACCTGCTCTTCGTGCGAGCCGGACGGGGTGTTGACCCAGTCACTGCCCTCCTCGAGTTCGCAGCCCTTGTGGATGAGCAGCGTCACGTCCCCGCCGTCATCCACGACGAGTTGCGGGCCCTTGCCGCCCGGAAACGCGACCGCCTTGAGGGTGAATTCCCAGTATTCCTCGAGCGTCTCGCCCTTGTGCGCGAACACGGGCGTGCCGGTCGCGGCAATCGCGGCGGCCGCATGGTCCTGGGTCGAGAAGATGTTGCAGGAGGCCCAGCGCACATCGGCGCCGAGTTCCTTCAGCGTCTCGATCAGCACCGCGGTCTGGATCGTCATGTGGAGCGAACCGGTGACGCGCACGCCGGCCAGCGGCTTTTGCGGCCCGAATTTTTTGCGCACGGCGATCAGGCCCGGCATCTCATGCTCGGCGACGTTGATTTCCTTGCGACCCCATTCGGCCAGGCCGATGTCGCGCACGCTGTAGTCGCGCGCGGCGGGTGAGTTGGTGGCAGTAGACATCTGAGAGAAAGTGAGGGTGAAAGTGAAAAGTGAGGATGCCTTACTTGACGGCGGCTTTGAGCTCCGCGGCCTTGTTCGTCTTCTCCCAGGGCAGGTCGTCCTTGCCGAAGTGACCGTAGTTGGTGGTGCTGCGGAAAATCGGGCGCAGGAGGTCGAGCTGGCGGACAATCTCCGCCGGCTTGAAGTTGAAGACCTTGCGCACCGCGGCCGCGATCTTCTCCTCGGGCACGGTCGCGGTCCCCATCGCGTCGACCCAGATCGAAACCGGCTCCGGATACCCGATGGCGTAGGCGACCTGCAGCTCGCAGATGTCGGCCAGGCCGGATGCGACGATGTTCTTCGCGACCCAGCGGCACATGTAGGCGGCCGAACGGTCGACCTTCGACGGATCCTTGCCGGAGAACGCGCCGCCGCCGTGACGGCCCCAGCCGCCGTAGGTGTCGACAATGATCTTGCGGCCCGTCAGGCCGGAGTCGCCCTCGGGACCGCCCACGACGAAGCGGCCGGTCGGGTTGATGTAGAACTTGGTGTTCTCGTCCATCAGCTGGGCCGGAATGACCCGCTTGACGACATTATCGATGAGGAAATCGCGGATCGCGCCGTGCTGCACGTGCGGGGTGTGCTGGGTCGAGATGACCACATTTTCCACCTTCACCGGTTTGTCGTTCTCGTAACGGATCGACACCTGCGACTTCGCGTCGGGGCGCAGCCAGGAAACGACGCCCGACTTGCGGAGCTTCGTGAGTTCACGACCGAGCCGGTGCGCAAACATGATCGCGGTGGGCATCATCTCGGGCGTCTCGTTGCACGCGTACCCAAACATCAGCCCCTGGTCGCCCGCGCCCTGCTCCGCCGTGTCCTTGCCGTCCGCCGCGCGCGCGTCCACGCCCTGGGCGATGTCCGGCGACTGACGGGTCAGCAGGTTGGTGATGAAAACCTTGTCCGCGTGAAACACGTCATCGTCGTTCACGTAGCCAATCTCACGCACCGCCTCGCGGACCACGGCCTCGTAATTGATCTTGGCCGACGTGGTGATCTCGCCCGCCAGCACCACATGATTGCTCTTCACGAGCGTTTCGCAGGCCACGCGGCTCTTGGGATCCTGCGCCAGGCAGGCGTCGAGCACGCTATCCGAAATGAAGTCCGCGACTTTGTCCGGATGACCTTCGCCGACCGACTCCGAGGAGAAAACAAATGAGTTCGACATGAGAGGATTGGATGCCGCGAAGAAACCACCCCCAGCCCGCTCGCCGCAAGCCTAATATCAACATATTCCGAACTCGTGATACATCGCCCCACCAGACCGCCAGTTGTCCCCCCCACACTCCCTGCCGCGGGCATGTCCCCCTCACTCCCTCACTCCCTTCTACCTTCCGCGGGTCTGTCCCCATTCCCTCACTCCCTCCTCCCCCCCTCACTCCCTTACTCCCCCACTCCCTCACTCCCTTCCTCCCCCCTCAACTCCTCCTTGCCCTGGCTCAGCGCGCCGCCAAAACTCCGCCGGAATGGAGCCAACCAGCACCCCGGCGGCCGACCTGAAAGGCTGCAAGATCCTCGTTGCCGACGATGACCGGCTCAACATCAGGATCCTGGCGGGCATCCTGCGGCGGGAAGGTTTTGAAATCACCGACGCTGATTCGGGCGAAAAGGCGATCGAGACCTACGCCACCTACCAGCCCAGCCTCGTCCTGCTCGATGTCATGATGCCGGGCATCGACGGCTTCGAAACCTGCCGCCGGCTCAAGAAACAGTACGGCGATAAATGCGCGCCCATCATCTTCATCACCGCGAAGAACGACTCCGAGGACGTGGTCGCCGGCCTCGCCGCCGGCGGGGTTGACTACCTTCCCAAGCCGTTCAACGCCAAGGAGGTACTCGCGCGCGTCCGCTCGCACCTTCAGAACCAGCTCCTGGTCGCCGAACAGCAGCGCCTCGTCGAGCAGCTCAGCCGCGCCAACGCCGCCAAGAACCGGTTCCTGGGCATGGCCGCACACGACCTTCGTAATCCCCTCGCCTCGATCCGCGGGCTCGCCGAATTCCTCCGCGATGGCGCCGTCGGGCCGCTCAACCAGGACCAGGCCGACCTCGTCACCACCATCCGCGACGCCAGCCAGTCGATGCTCGAAATGGTGAACGATCTGCTGGATGTCGCCACGATCGAAGCCGGCGAACTAAAGATCCGGCTCGGGCGGCACGATTTAACCGAGATTGTGGCCAAGTCCGTCGCGCTTACCAACATCGAGGCCGCCAAGAAGAAGACCCACGTGGAGCTGCAAACGGAAGGTGCCAGCCTGCACCTCGACATCGACCCGGCGAAGATGCGCCAGGTCATCGACAATCTCCTCAGCAACGCGGTCAAATACTCCCCGCCCGGCTCCCAGGTCACCGTTCATCTGCACGAGGACCGCGCGGCCGGCACCGCGGGCTTCATCGTCCGCGACGCCGGCCCGGGCATTCCGGCCAACGAACACGACAAGCTCTTCAAGGACTTCGGCCGGCTCTCCGTGCAACCCACCGGCGGCGAAAAGAGCACCGGCCTCGGTCTCGCCATCTGCCGCAAGATCGTCGAGGCCCACCGCGGCACCATCCAGGCCGAAAACCTGCCGCAGCGCGGCTGCGAGTTCCGCGTCACTCTCCCCCTACCCAAATGAACTTCAGCGGCACCATCCTCATCGTCGACGACGAGGCCCACATCCGAAAATTCGTCACGCTCATCCTCCGCTCGCTCGGCGTGACGTCGATCGTCGAAGCCTCGAATGGCGAGGAGGCGGTCGCCACCTTCCAGCGCATCTCGCCGGATCTCGTCCTCCTCGACGTCAACATGCCGCAGGTGGACGGCATCGAGACGCTCAAGCGGCTCAAGGAGATCGATCCCGACGTGCTGGCGATCATGCTCACCTCCCTCGCCAACCGCAGCACCGTCGAACAGGCCATGCAGCTCGGCGCCGTGAACTACATTCGCAAGGACACCCCGAAGGAGGAAATCGCCCGGACCTTGTCCGAAACGATCAGCGCCTGTTTCGAGACCGACGAACCCGCGGAACCTGCCCCATGAGCGACGCCCCCAAACCGAGCTTTGGCGTGACGGAGGTCCGGTACTCCCTACCCGCCCTCCTCGAGGAACTGAAGGCCGAACGCAGCACCGGCACCTTCTCGATGGAGAAACTGGATCAGAACGAAATCGGAAAACTCTTCAAAGCGAAGACCCCTCGCCGTGTTAAACCCAAGAGCTAGTTTCTTCCTCGAACGCGTCCGCGCGCTGCCGCGTTTCGAGTACGGCAACGAATTGCTCGCCCTCTCCAGCAAACACGGCGACAGCGCCCTGCTCGTCCAGGCGATCATCGAGGAGCGCCTGCTGCCAAAGGACGACGCGTGCCGCTACTGGGCCGACTCGATGTACGTCGCCTACGTCGACCCGTTCGCCTCCGTCATCACCGACGAGGCGCTGGAGAAGATCCCGGTCGAGGTGGCCAAGAAGGTGAAGGCGATCGGCCTGTACGTGCTGAACGGCGTGCTGACGGTCGCGATGGCGGCTCCGGCGGATCAGGAACTCATTCGCCGGCTCGCGCAGATTGCCCAGGTTCCGGTCTCCCCGGTGTTCGCCCTCCCCCGCGAAATCGACGACGCCATCTCGGTCCACTACAGCACCGAAAAGGGCCTCGAGGAGAGCCTCAGCGAACTCGAGCGCTCCAGCCTCTTCGACCGGCCCGACATCGCCGGCGAGAAACTCGCCCACCTCGCGGAGAACAACGCGCTCATCCAGATCCTGGATGAAATCATCTACTTCGCGATGCGCGAGCGCGCGACGGACATTCACATCGAACCCCAGGAAACGCTCGGCCGGATCCGCTTCCGCATCGATGGCAACCTGCGCGAAATCCTGACGTACTCCCGCAAGCTGCATCGCGCCCTCCTCTCCCGCATCAAGATCCTTTCCAACCTCAACATCGCCGAAACCCGCTTCCCCCAGGACGGCCGGTTTTCGATGACGGTGGGCAGCCAGCTGGCCAATTTCCGCGTCTCCACCGTCCCCAGCGCCTATGGCGAGAAATGCGTCATCCGCGTCCTCGCCGCCACCGGCCGCAAGACGATGCTCACGTTGGACAAGATGATGATCTCCCAGTCGATTCTGCAGCCATTCCGCCGGCTGATCCAGAATCCCAACGGCATCATCTTCGTCACGGGTCCCACCGGCTCCGGCAAGACGACCACCCTTTACGCCGCCCTCCACGAGATCAACACGCCCGGCGTCAACATCTCCACCATCGAGGATCCGATCGAAATCCAGCTCGCCGGCGTCACGCAGAGCCAGGTCAACGCCAACATCGACCTGAAGTTCTCCACGATCCTCCGCGCCCTCATGCGTCAGGATCCGGACGTCATCCTGATCGGCGAAATCCGCGATCTCGAGACCGCGAAGATCGCCACCGAGGCTGCGCTGACCGGTCACCTCGTCCTCGCCACGCTGCACACCAACACCGCACCCCAGGCGATCGTCCGGCTCATGGAGATCGGCGTGCAGCCCTACATGGTGGCGCCTTCCGTGGTCGGCGTGCTCGCGCAGCGCCTCGCCGCCCGCATCTGCGAGGCGTGCAAGGAAGCGTACTACCCGTCGCGTGACGTGCTGCAGAAATACTTCCTCGACGAGGGCCTCACTGACGTCCCCTTCTACCGCGGCCGCGGCTGCCCCGCCTGCCGGCACACCGGCTACAAGGGCCGCGTCGCCTTCCACGAACTCGTCCTCATCACCGAGGAGGTTCGCACCCTGATCAGCGAGGGCCGCAGCGTGCAGGAGATCTCGCGCGCCGCCGCCAAGGTCGGCTACCGCCCGCTCCGCTACGACGGCCTGAAAAAAGTCCTTCTCGGCCTCACCACCATCGAGGAAATCGAGCAGAACACCTCCTTCGAATGGGCGACATAAAAGGATTTGAGATTTGAAATTTGAGATTTGAGATAGTGCCCCCTCTGATCGACGCCGGGTGTCCGCAACCCGTCTCCTGAGACCGTAAATCGCCGCCTGACGCGGCACCCTCTAATCTCAAATTTCAAATCTCAAATCTCGAATGCCCCGCGAAGCGGGGCCTTGCACCCACGGGAATTTCCGCAACACTCGCGCTCTTCCATGCCAGATCCCTCCGTCATTGACCCGCAGGCGATCGAGAATCTTCGCGCGCTCAACCCCGACGACGGCGACGAGTTTTTGCGGGAGATCGCGGGCATCTTTCTGGAGGACACCCCGCTGCGGATCAGCGAGCTCGACCAAAGCCTGGTCGCGGGCGACGCCAGCCGCTTCACCCGCGCGGCCCACAGCATCAAGGGCAGCAGCGCCAACCTCGGCGCCATGGGCGTCAGAAACCTCGCGGAAAAACTCGAGCACCAGTCGCGGACCGACGGCCTCGCCGCCGTGGCCCCCCTCATCGCGGAATTGAAAACCGAATACGCCCGCGCCCAGGTCGAACTCTCCCGCCTGATCGGGAAGTGAGCGAGGCCCGCTGCGCGGGGATCCCGGCTTTGGTACGTTGTCCCGCCTTTAGGCGGAATGCCTTGGCTCGGCCGCGCCCAACCTTCCGCCTGAAGGCGGGACAACATACCCAAGCCCCCCGCCCCTCCGAGATCCCCGCCGCAGGCGGGCTGCGCGCTTCCCCATTTCAAATCTCAAATTTCAAATCTCAAATCTCAAATCCCCGCCGCAGGCGGGAGACCAGGCGGCTCAGGGATCCCGGCTTTGGTAAGTTGTCCCGCCTTTAGGCGGAATGCCTTTTGTCTGACCGGCGTCCCCTTGCGGTATCCGCGCGTCCTGATGCGCCCGGCTCCCGCAGGGACTACCCCAAACCTTCCGCCTAAAGGCGGGACAACATACCCAAGCACCCGCCCCTCTGAAATCCCCGCCGCAGGCGCTCTGCGTTTTTCCCATCTCAAATTTCAAATCTCAAATCTCAAATCCCAAATCCCCGCCGCAGGCGGCTCCGCTTTCAGCTTTTCAGCTTTTCAGCATTTCAGCAGCTCCCGCTGAAGTCCGGCGGAACCCAGGGCCAACCTTCTTTGTCGTCTCTCCGATCATGCGCGCGTATCCCCTCGCCTTGCTGCTCCTCTTCCCACTCGCGGGTCTTGCCGGCACGCCGACGCTCCCGTCGTTCGATGACAAGCTCCCCGACCCTGCGGTCTCGATGAGCGAAGCGGTGCGGCGGGGCGAGTCGCTGCGCCTGCTCGCTCCCTCCATAACCGAACGGCTCGCCCGCAATGCCCTCGGGCGTAGCGATGCCCTGCGTGCGAAACCCGTCGACCACCTGCCCGTGCTCAAGCCGCGCGAAGACGTCGACTTCAAGCTGCGCGTGCACTCGCCTGATACCGACGTGGATTACAAGATGAAGGTGATCCAGGGCGATCGGGTGACGCGCTGACCCGCAGCCTCAGGGAGCGCACCCTGCCCGCGGTTGCGCACAATCTCCCAGCGTGCGGCTCGGGAAGGCTGGAGTACGCCTGGGCGGGGGACGCATCCATCGACCCAAGAAACCCAGAGCGGCTGCGCCGCAACCAAATCAAACCCATTGAACCACAGATGAACCCAGATGGACACGGATCCAGGCCGGTCTTTCTCCATATCTGAGTCCATCGGTGTTCATCTGTGGTTGAGAGGACTGGGAGGAGCCCAAAAACAAATCGTGCTCAAAAAACACGAACTTCTGGGATAGAAGTGCGAAAAGGCACGACGACAGAGGTTTGGTTTTCGTGGCTCTTGGTGTTTTTTGTGGCTACCTCCGCTGCTGCCTCAGAACCCAAAACCCAAAACCGTCCGCCCCACCCGCACATGAGCGTCAAAATCGTCCGCCTCGGTTCCGATCGCCTGCCTGATGAGGGCGTCCGAATCGGCACCGTCCGCCGCCCGCCGCGCGGCGTGCCGAAAGCGGACTTCGCCAGCGGCAACTGGTACGATGTCTGGTTTCCCAACCTGGCCCCTTCCCTCGAGGCGATGAAGCTTGGGCTCGCCGCCGAAACCCCGGCGCAATGGGCCGCGTTCAGCCGCCGCTACCGGAAGGAAATGAGCGCGCCCGCTGCCCGGCACGACCTCGCGCTCCTCGCCACGCTTTCCCACAGCACGAACTTCTCGGTCGGCTGCTACTGCGAAGACAAAACCCGCTGCCATCGCTCGCTGCTGCGGGATCTCCTCGCGGAACACGGCGCGATGATCGGGTGAGAGGGGGCGGGTTCTGGGTTCTGGTTTCTGGTTTCTAGTTTCTCGTTTCTGGTTTCTGGTTTCTGGTTTCTGGTTTCTGGTTCGCCAGAAGCCAGTAACGACGCCTCATTCCCGCGTCATCGCCCGCCAGATGATGTACGACGGCACTACGGTGGCGAAGAACGCGATCACCCCGGTCAGGAACGACGTATCCACGGCCATCGAGTAAATCGACGCGATCGCCAGGTTGGGAACAAACGTCACCACCAGGATCCGGCGCAGCGGCACCCCGACCGACGCCGCCACGACCACCGACACTTCGGCGAGCACCGGAACACTCCGCAGGCATGCCAGGGTCAGCGCCAGCCGCTCGTGGAGCATGACACGCACGCGCGCCAGTTCCGCTTCGGGCAAAAAGCGCGGCGCGACCCGCCCCAACGCGTAGCGCCCCAGCAAGCCGGCGAAGAAGACCTGCCCGGTCAGCCCAAGCGTGCCGCCAATGATCCCCGCCAGCGCCCCTGCTTTCACCGCGAGGCCGACGATCACGATCACCGACGGCACCGGCACCACCGCGTCCGCACTCAACAGCGCCACGCTGATCGCGATCAACGCCCATTTTTGCGCGCCCGGCGCTTCGAGCAGCGGAAACGCGAACTCTTCGCCAAAGAGGACGAAGGGCAGGCTGATCAGCGCGATCACGACCATCACATACAGCGTCAGCCGCAGGGCCACCGGCCGGGTCGTTCGGGCAGTTGCTTCGTTCGCGCTCACCATGCTCCAACAAAACGCTCAGCCGCGCCGCGTCCAGCGGGAAGGAGCCCCGCTGCGCGGGGATTTCAGATTTCAGATTTCAGATTTCAAATTTCAGATCGCTCGGCTCGAACCGGCCAAAGCCGCACGCCAAAGCCTGTGCGCTACCCCAACCCCGGCCTTGTCGGGAGCGCGAGAGCTTCAACCTGCGTCTCGGCTGGCTTCAGGGCTCCGCAAGGAATCGCCACCAGAAACGCAACCAAATCAAACCCACTGAACCACAGATGAACCCAGATGGACACGGATCCAGGCCGGTCTTTTTCCCAATCTGAGTCCATCTGGGTTCATCTGTGGTTGAGAGGATTGGGAGGGGCCCAAAAACAAATCGTGCTCAAAAAACACGCCACCGCATCCCCATCTGAAATCTGAAATCCCGCCTTCGGCGGGCTACCGATACAACGCCGTGATCGGCGCCGCCGTCAGCACGTTATACTGCCGCATCGCCAGCCGCCACCATTCAGCCAGCGATTCGGCCGGGGTATTCCACAGTTCGCGATGCAGCGCCATCATGGAGTCGGCGTCCATCAACAGCGCCATCTTCTCCTTCATCGTCAGGCTCACCGGGCCGTGGTGCAGCAGCCGCTCGCGCAGCTGGGCAAACCATTCGCGGGACTCCTCCGTCTGCTTGCGCTGCCGCAGGAGCGCCACGTGCAGCGCATTCACATACGGATCCAGCACCGCCTGCAGCAGGCCATAGTCGGCGCGCAGCGGACCGAAGGGCAGCAGGTGCCGGTAGCACTCGGCGAGATTCTTCTCCAGCCGCTTCAACTCGTACGGCGGCGCCGCCTCCTCCGGGATGAGGAACAGCCCCAGTGAACGCGCCACGCGGCCAAACGCCGCCTTGCTCAGGAAAATCGAGATCGGGATCGACAGCACCAGCCCCGCGATCACCGGGCTCAGCCACCAGAAGAACCCCGGCGAGATGATGAAGGACGAGATGCCCCACACCAGGCCGAAGATCGTCTGCCCGCCATGCGTCAGGATCGCCTCGCGCCAGTCCGTGCCGTCCACATCCGCCCCGCGACGCTGCGTCACCCAGTTCACGCCCTGGCCCAGGAGCGTCGTCAGCACGAACTTCGCGTTGAACGCCATGTTGATCGGCGCCAGCAGCGCGGACAGCAGCGTCTCCAGGACCGCGCTCACCACCAGCTTCTGCCGGCCGCCAAACGTCTCCGCCCGCGCCCGGTCGTTGAAGGTGACGATCACGCTCACGACCTTCGGCAGGAAGATCAGCAGCATCGTGAACACGAACAGGGTGAACGCCTCCGGCACTTCGATCTCGTAGCCGAACAGCGAGGTGTACGCCTCGGGCCGCACCCCGACCCCGCCCGGCGTCGTCACTTCGTCGAACACATGAATCGTGCTCGCGATCATGAAGAACAACCACAGCGGCGACGAAACGTACCCCATCACCCCCATCAGCATGTGAAACCGGTTGGCCGGCCGGAACCCGCGCGCGGTCAACAGCCACGTGTGCTGCAGATTTCCCTGGCACCAGCGGCGGTCCCGCTTGGCCGAATCGATCATCGTGGGCGGGCCCTCCTCGTACGTGCCGTCGATATCCCCCGCGAGCCAGACGCCCCACCCCGCCTTGCGCATCAGCGCGGCCTCCACGAAGTCGTGCGAGAGGATGCGCCCGCCAAAGGGCTCCGTGCCGGGCAGATCCGGGAGCGAACAGTGCTCGATGAAGGGCTGCACGCGGATCACCGCGTTATGTCCCCAGTAATTGCCCTCGTGCTGCTGCCAGTAGTTCAGCCCGGCCAGAAAGAGCGGCCCGTACAGCCGGCTGGAAAATTGCTGCACGCGCGCAAACAGCGTCTCGCCGTTCACAATGCGCGGCGCGGTCTGGACGATCCCGACGTGCGGATTCTTTTCCATCAACGCGACCAGCTGCACGAGCGCCCGGCCCGTCATGATCGAGTCCGCATCGAGCACCACCATGTAGCGGTAGCGCCGGCCCCACCGCCGCAGGAAATCCGCCACGTTGCCGGCCTTCTTGTTGATCGAAATCCGTCGCTTCCGATAAAAGATCCGGCCAAAGCCGCCCACCTGCCGGCACAGCTCCACCCACGCCACTTCCTCCTGGATCCACTGGTTGGGTTGGTTCGAATCGCTCAGCACGAAAAAGTCGAAGTGCTCCAGCTTGCCCGTCTCCTGCACCGAGCGGTACACGACGCGCAGCCCTTCGAACACCCGGCTCACGTCCTCGTTGAAGACCGGCATCACGATCGCGGTCGACGCCAGCGTCGGCTCCTCGCCGGGCTTGAGCGTCGCCGTCACCCGCGAGCTGTCGCCGCCGCGGTTGATCACATAGAAGCCCACCATCGCGGTGCAGAAACCGGCCGCCACGTGGGCGAAAAGAATCACGAACAGCACCAGCACGCCCAGCTCGAGTGCGGTCAGCCCGCCCCGCCACAACAGGTCCGCCATGAACCACGTGGCGAGGCTGGTGACGCCGAAGATGCTCGAAAAAAACAGGAATCGCCGGCGATTGAGCCGCCCCGAATCCATCCGCTCCGTGAGGAAAAGTCCGTTGGGCATGCGCATACGCGGTCAGCGGGTCATCTTGAAGATCACGGCCAGACACCCTGCGAACAGCAGCCACAACAGCAGCGTGCGCAGGATCGGCCACTTCTCGATCGTCTCCATCGTTTCGCCCGCCGCCTCGGGAATCAGCCCGAGATCGATCGGCCGCGGCACCATGCTCGAAACCGCCATGTCCGGTCCGGCCTCGATCGCCCCGGCTCGCATCGCCGTCACAAACTCCCGCGGCACCGCCTGCTCGTCGAGAAACGCGTACGGCCATTTCTGCGGGCCGTCGCACAGCATCAATGCCAGCCGCCCGTCCACGCTGATCCGCTCCTTCGACTCGCCTTCCTCGCCCAGGATCAGCCCGAACCAGTGCTGCATGAGCGCCTCGGTTTCCTCCGCCGCCAGCTCCGTCGGGCTGCGCAGCGGGGTCGCTTCATGACGCCGGGCCGCCCGCTCCAGGATGGACTGGATCAGCCGGCTCTGGTGCAGCCGGTTGTGAATGCGGTGAGCGCGCAGGTAGTCCTCCACGCGGACGTAGGCCGCGTTCCACGCGTCCATCGAACCGGTCTTCGGCCGGAAACTGCCCAGCGTCTCCAACGAAGCCGGCGACGCACCGTCGCCACGCGCCGCGTCCGCGACCGAGAAGGGGACAAGGTTGTCCGGCGGGCCGTCGGGCGAGCTCATGGCTGCCACAGATACGACCACGTCTCCGTGAGCACATGGGGCGGCTTGCGGAGGAAGCAGCGCAGCTCGACCGGAGTTCCGCTGCCATCCGGCTTGACCGCAAACGAGACCCGCCACGTCCCGTTGTAGTGATTCTTCTGCACGGCCGCGTGCACCAGTTCCGCCCCCTTGCCCACGGAAACCACCGGCTCGATCGCCGGATCGTGACGCTGGTTGCGCAGGTACGTGCCGTCGAAATCGATCACGAAGCGCTCCAGTCCGGTCTCATTGGGCGAGTGGCCATGCCGCGTTCCCGTGACGAAACCCGCCGGCGGCCGCACCTGGTCGAGGCACCAGTGCAACCGGTACGAGAGCTCCAGCGCCTCGCCCGGCGGCGGGAGCTTCTCGGGCGTCCAGAAGGCGACAATGTTGTCGTTGAACTCATTCTCCGTCGGCAGTTCCACCAGCCGCACCGAGCCGCGCCCCCACTGGCCCACGGGTTCCACCCACCCCGTCGGCCGCAGATGATAATGCGCCTCCAGGTCCTGGTAGTTTTCGAAATTGCGGTCCCGCTGGAGCAGTCCGAAGCCGCGCGGGTTTTCGTCGGCGAAGGCCGCGGTGCGCGCCGCACGCGGATTGCCGAGCGGACGCCACAACCACTCGCCCGCCCCCGTGAACAGGAGCACACCGTCGGAGTCGTGCACCTCCGGACGAAAATCGTGCGGCGGCCGGCGGCTGTTCTCGCCAAACCAATACATGCTCGTCAGCGGCGCGATGCCCACGAGGTCCACCGCCTTGCGGAAGTAAAACGCGGTCTGCACCTGCATCACGGTCTCCGCGCCGGGGGTGATCACGAACCGGAAGGCGCCGGCGACGCTCTCGCTGTCGAGCAGCGCGTAGACCGTCAGATGCTTCGCCATCGGGCCGGGCCGTTCGATCCAGAACTCCCGGTAGATGGGAAACTCCTCGGTCTTCGGCAGGCCTGTGTTCAGCGCCAGGCCGCGCGCCGACAATCCATAAAACGCGCGCTCGCACAGGAAGCGGAAATAACTCGCGCCCAGGAACACGCCCAGTTCGTCGCCGGGATTGTTCAGGGGATACAGAAAGCGCAGCCCGGCGAAGCCGATCGAATCCGGCACCTCGCCCACCTTCAGGTTGTCGTAGTTGAAGAAGTCGGGGTCGAAGGGCACCGGCTCGGGATGCCGCTGATGGAGGGTCGAGACCCGCACCATCCGGTTGAAGATGTACCCGGGATGAAAGAACTGCACCTGAAACGGCAGCCCTTCCCGACGCCACAGCGAGCGCTCCGCGTTGAACTGGATGCGCCGATGCTCGTCGTACGTGAGCGCGTTCAGCCAGTCCGGCAGCGCGACCGGCTGCACGTAAGGCTCGTTCGCGAGCATCTTCGCGCGATAACGCAGCACGTCGAAGTCGAACATCTCCCCGCTCGCCCGCAGCGCGGGGAGCGGCAACACCAGGAGGAGCAGGGCCGCAACGAGGGGCTTCATTTGTCGAGGAAGAAGGCGCGCTGGCGCTCGCTGATCTCCAAACCCGCGCGTTCCATGACCTTCAACAGGTCCTCCCAGATCATCCGCTTCGAGCGGTTGGACTGGTTGCGCAGGATATAGCTGGGATGGTAGGTCACCATCAGCGGCTTGCCGGAAAATTCGTGCCACTGTCCGCGGATGTCGCCGAGCGCCTTGAAGGAGCCGAAGCCCAGCAGCCCCTGCGCCGCCGTCGCGCCCAAGGCCACCAGCAGCGTCGGGTTCACGACCTCGATCTGCGCGCGCAGGTACGGCAGGCAGTAGCGCATTTCCTCCTCCGAGGGCGGCCGGTTGCCCACTTGGACGCCGGCCTCGGTGACCGGCATCTCCGGCCGCCAGTTCATGATGTTGCCGATGTAAACATCCTCCCGCTTCAACCCCATTCCCTGGATCATCTTCGTCAGCAGCTGGCCCGCCGGTCCGACGAAGGGAACGCCCTCCACCTCCTCGTCCGCCCCCGGGGCCTCGCCCACGAACATGATGCGGGCGTCCAGCGAACCGGCGCCCAGCACCACTTTCTTCCCGGGCCGCACGTGCGCGCAGCAGACGGGGTCATTCAACACCGTCTCACGCAGCGCCGCCCAGCGTGCCGCCTTGTCGCCTTCGGGCAGCACGACGGTCGGCCCCGTGCCCGGAATGGGCGCCAGACCGGCCGGCAGCGTCGACTTGGGCGCGGCCTTCGGCGCCGTCCGCGGGGGCGCCGGAGCTTCTGCCGCGGCGGGAGCAGGTTGGCGCGCTGCGGCATCGGGAAGCGCAATCCCCGGGCTGCCCTGACTGCCCGTGGGAGGCTTCGCTCCCGCCTGCGCATCTGCACCCGCCACCCGCGGGGACCTCGCTTCCGCGACCAGACGCATTCCCGCAGCGGCCGGCCCGCCGCCCGCGGCCTCGAGTCGTCGCACCACCGCGCGCAACGTCGCGATGCTTTCCTCCGAGACAGGCACGTCTTTGACGCCGGCCGTTTTCAGCCGTCGGAGTTCCTCGGTCAAAGCTTGCAGGGCGTGGCGCATTTCGACGCGTCAGAGTATCAGGGCGAGACCCAGCTTTTCGAGTCCAGACCCCGCGGAGTCCAATTCCAAATTCATGGTGCGCAATGATGTTTCGCTTGCCGTGGACCGCAATTCCGCCTGCGGCACGCATTATTGACCTATTTCGTTCCGGCGCAGGGGGCGGCCGCCTCTCGCCCGAATGGATCGCGCGAACACGACGTCCCAGTCCCATGCACGCCGCCTTGCCGCCCCATTTGCCTTCTCCTGAAATCGTCGAAACTATGCTCCATGACCGCTGTCCGCCGTGGATGTGCCTGAAGCTCCAGATTTTACCGCTTCCGATGAGGCGGAGTGGTTGCGCCGCGCGCAGGCGGGCGACGAGGATGCCTTCGGGCTCCTCATGCGCGCGCATTACGAGCCCATTTTCCGGCTCGTGTGGTCCATGGTGCGCGATGAACACGCTGCCCGCGATGTCTGCCAGGAGGTCTGGCTCTCGGCGTGGAAGAACCTCGGGAAGTTTCGCGGCGATTCGAAATTCACCACGTGGATTCACCCCATCGCCGTGCGCAAGGCCATCGACCACCTGCGCGGCCGCCGGCGCTGGCTCTCCCGTTTCCTGCCCATGCTCGACGGTGGCGATGACGCCTCCGACCAGCCCGGCCCGCGAACCCCTGAGCCGGTCGCGGACGATGACCCGCGCGAGGATCTCGATCGGAACGAAAGCAAGGCGCGGTTTGAGCGTGCGCTCAACGACTTGCCGCCCAAGCATCGCGCCGTTCTGGCGCTCCGCGAAGTCAACGGCCTGTCCTACGATGAAATCGCGGAAACCCTTTCCATCCGCCGCGGCACGGTCATGTCGCGACTTTTTCACGCCCGGCGAATGCTCGTGCAAAAACTAGGAGATCTCCCATGCGACTGATTCACTACCTACTCAGCGGCGTCCTGCTGCTCGCCGGCCCCACCCTCGCGCTCGCCGCCGGCGGAGGCATTGGGGTTCGCGCCATCGGGTTCACGGGCTCAAACGACCCGGGTCCGACGGACGCCCGTCTTGCGCCGTATGAAGCGACGCTGCGCAGCAACCTCCCCTCCCAGAGCTTCCGCTACAATGGCGAATCCTCCACCACGGTTGCGCCTGGCGGCGCCGCCCCCCTGTCGCTTCCAGGCGGCGGCCGGGCCGAAGTTCAGGCCGACCAGAACGGCACCGTGCGCGTCAGCCGTGGCGGCACCGCCGTCACCGTTTCGCGCGGACGTCCGGCGGTCTTTCTGAACGGTCCTCCCGGCCGCGGTACCGTCTCCGGCGTCATCGTCCTCGCGCAATGAACCGGAGGGCCAGAGGGCCGGAGGGCCGGAGGACCAGCAGCCGGCCGCGCCGGCTCCCCGGCCCTCCGGCCC
>JAEWKR010000042.1 GCA_023457715.1 Verrucomicrobiota bacterium | reverse complement strand
GGCTGAACTCCTGCACGTACTGCTGCCGCTGGTGCGGCGTAAAACGCCTGATCTTCTGCGATGTTGTCATCGCCCCAGTCTACCTGGCTCCCGCCGTCACGTCACCACGTCCAAGTTGAACGCTATCCTTGTATGAGCGCAACGTCCGCCGAGGCCTTTGTCCGATTTCTGCGCGAGTATGGCCCTACAATCCGGCAGACGAGCATGTATCATGAGGAGATCGACGAGTTCGCAGAGGAACTCGGAGTGGCAACCCTTGCCTTCGAGCACCCAGCCAAAGCGAAACTGCGGCAATATTTCGCACCCGAGTTAGGTCGGCTGAGCAACTTGGTCCTCACCGGAACGGCCGGCGACGGCAAAAGCCGCATCCTCTACGAGGAGTGGCGCGCCTTGGGCGGTAACGAGATTTTCCTCGAGGAGCGGCGCGAGCATGGCGAACTGACTGCCACAATCGGCGAAAAGCCTCGTCGCTTCCATTTCATTTTCGACCTTAGCAAATGCATACCCGACAAAGGCAAGCCGTGGCGCCCCGACCAGATTGCATTGCTTGAGGCTTGGAGCGAGGCGCTGCTGGGCAAGAACGACACCGTGTTCGTCGTGGCAGCCAACGATGGCAAGCTGCTGCAAGCCCTGCGCGGTCTGCTCGTGGAGCGACCAAGCTCGCGCGTGGCTGAAGTGGAACCCGAGGTGGAAGATATGCTCGCCGCGAAGCGTAGCACGTCGGAACAGCTCGGCATCGCGCTCCTGGACCTGAGTAGTGTGAGCAGCGCGGAGACGCTCGATCGCGCCCGCGAGGCGCTTCTGACTCGGCCTGAGTGGTCGTGTTTCGAGACCGCGAGTACGGATCCCGCCTTCGGCCCGGATTCACCGCTACGACGCAACTGGGAGATTCTGCGAACGCCGCAGTTTCACCGCCGCCTTCATGCGTTGATCCAGCTCTGTGACGTAAACGGATTCCACGTTTCTGTCCGGGAGATCATCACGCTTCTCGTCAACGCGCTGCTCGGTCATCCGCGAGCCGCGGAACGCGTAATGACACTAGAAGAGGTCCGGCAATTTGCCACCCCAGCGGACGCGCTGCGCGGAAGCATCTATCGGAATATTTTCGGCGAGAACCTCAAAGAGGAACGCAGGCAGGATTTTCAGGTTTACGGCTACCTGAACTATTTTCGCGTAGGTCTCGAAACCTCAAACCTGATCGACGAGCTAATTCTCTTCGGCCGCGACCTACCGGCTCTCCAAGCCGCCTACGGCCGCTTGGTGGTCGATACCACCGGCCGCGATGATGTGAGCGCCGTGTTCGAGTCACTTCGTCGTGATTATTTGGAAGCGGAGGACTTCGACGATGCGAAACGCGAGGACTTCATGGGCGAACTGGCTCAGCAACGCCGTCGTTTGTTCTTCCGCATTCCTGAATCAGAAGTAGACGCATTCGATCCATGGCGGTTGACCGTATTTCAATACGCGGGCCGCTTCATTGCGAAAATTCTAGACCCCTTGCGGGCGGGCCAGCCGGCTGACGAATCAACTTTGGAGACCTTGGTCCGTGGATTGAATCGGGTGTGGAGCGGAATGCTTTTCGATGAAGGCAACAAGCTTTTCCTGACGAGCGGTCTCGATTTCACCTCCGCCCGGATCAGCCGCCTCGCGTTACACGCCGTCCCGATCACCGAGGATCTTTCCGGCGATAAGATCGAAATCACCCTGAACGATCGCGGGCAGCCGGAACTGCGCGTGCATCTCCTCGGCGGCGATTGCATTTCCTACCGTCTCGATCTGATGCGTTTCGAGTTCCTAATCCGCGTCGCCGAGGGTGCGCTCCCCAACAGCTTTTCTCGCGAGTGCTACGAGGACGTCATTAACTTCAAAGGGCTCCTGCTCTCGCGCGTGCAAGCCGCGATGGCGAAGCGTGACATTCGCCAGTTCAGATATCTCGCCGCGGGCCCAACGGGCCAGCCGGTGGAGCAAATAATCAATCTCTAGCCGTGTCCATTCTTACCCCAGAGAACCTCGTGCCCGCACCGTCGGTCTACACCTCGAAACACTGGCTCGAGGAGTCCATCTGGGGACACCGTCTTTGGCATAGACAGACTCCGTGGCTGATCTTTCTAGAACTCTTGACGGTAGCAGCGGGCCGCGCGAAAGCCGGCCGACCCTTCGGTTCCACGCCGCATTTCACCGCCGATTCGTTTCCAGCGCGGCAGCGCCGATTGTTGCGCCATCTTCTCTATCGCAACTCCGAGATGGCGACGTATGCCGCGAAACAACGGCCGGACGCGGAACTTTGGGATGCGTGGATCAAATATTTTTCGGAACAGCAGGACGAGAACAAGCAGATTGATGTTTCCTTTCTGCGAACTCGTTTTGCCCGATTCCGTGATTTTGCCTCGGCGGTAAAGCTGTTGAGAGAAACCACGGTGTATCCCGCGGGCACAGCTACCGAAGTGGCCAGCGAGCGACGTTGGACGTCGTTCTTCGTCTTCCCGTTCGGGGAGCCAGCGATCTACGAGGATCTCGACGTCGACTTTGTGCGCGATGCTAGTCGATTCGGCCGCACCGGCGATATCGTGTATCAGATGCTGGCTCGCTCGCAGCATGCGACCGCGCTGAAGCCGGTTATCGACGGTTTCCTTAATGCCGGCCGGCAGGTGACACGCCTAGTGGCCAAGTTGCAGGATCCGGGTGCGGACCAGTGGACGCAAGAGGACCGCACGGGGTCGTATCTCCCCTATAAATCGCATCCCGCCTATGATCGCCTCGCCGAGGATTGGTTAAAGATTCATCAACTCAACCTCGCCGGTTACGACGCTTATCAGCACTACGTCACGCTCGGAGCGTTGCACGTTCTCATCTATCACATTGAGACGGCGGCAGTGTGGGCCGACTGGTCGCGCGTTCACTTTATTTGCGAGGTCCTAGGACCCAGAACACCGGTGCGCCGCTTATCGATCGAGTCATTTCAGCAGAATGAAGGTGCGACCATCTTAGCGCTCGCCGGAGCATGGAAACGACTGACCGCGGGAGCCGAGTTCACGGCCATGCTGACTGCATCGGAGGGACTACCCGAGGAGGACCGGATCGCTGAAGCGCGGGATTTTCTGCATCGACGTTTACGCCTTCCCGATGCCGAACACGTAGTTGCGGGAACGATTGATGATCTGCTCGCGTCGGTCTGGAGCAGCATCGAGTCGAAAGCGGAAGACAATTTGACCCTTCTGCACCGAGCTTACGGACGATCCTGTGGCCTGGTTTCACGTCGTGGCGCGCGACAATACCGCTACGCGCCCACTGATCTTTTCTTGAAGACGATCGTTCTTGCCACCGTGGACCGGCGCCTGGAACTCCGTGAATTCCTCCACCTCCTTTTCGAGCGCTATCACTTAGTTTTCGGCCCGAACGAAGCGAACCTCGTTCGCGGCGAAGCGGATTTCGAGGGCACCGTGTTCGAGAAAAACGCCAGGCGGCTTGAAGAGCGACTGAAGAGCATGGGCATGCTCAACCGTCTCTCGGACGGCGTGGCTTTTGTGGAGAATCCCCACCGTGCTTCCTGACGCCACCACACAATCCATGGTGCCGAAGCTAATCGGTCAGGTGGCGAGCCGCGCGATGCTGCTCGACATCGGCACGCCCGCGCCGAATGCCGGTTTCGCCAAACTGGTCCTGCATCAGTTGACGGCGGACGACATGCTCGCGATCGCGCGCGCGGTCCTCACGCATTTGGCATTGGCGGAAAGAGTGGAGGTGGCGCTGCCGCGTCATCACTTCAGCGATCGCAGCGGGCTCCCGGAAAATGCCTTCACGGACGAACCAGTTTCGAAACTCCGCAATTTGAAATGCGCAAAACCGGCTCGCCTCATGGCGCTGGTTGACGAGAGCCAGGCCCAAACCTTGGGAAACGTGAGTAAGATCAGCGGCGATAGTCTGCTGCGCAAAGATCTCGCCAGCGTCTGGGTGGACGAAGCCGTAAAGCTCTTGGGCGCCTCGCTGCCGGATGAAAGCCTGCGCTTACTTGAAGTTGCGCTGGCGGGTCTCGTGAGCACTGATCGCGCCTCACTACGCGGCTGCGCTCATTATCTTTTGGAAACGGTGGCGGCGGCAAGAATTATACCGGCGAAGAACGCGCTGGGCCGCGCCCTTTGGTGTTTACGAGTGCCCAGCCTCGAAGACGCGTTCGCCACGATCAAGAACGTGCGTCCGTCCGATTTCCATCGTGCATTCCTGAAGCAATTCAAGAACAGCAGCTATCTCTTCAAACGCGGCTCCAACCAGGCGCCGTTCACACGGCAAGCGTTAGAGACGATGTTCATCGAGACCGAAGCGCGATTGACTGCGCCGGTCCGTGAGGCTGTCCGCGAATTCATTGCGAGCGACGATGGTTGGACGCCCGCTTCGGAGGCACTCGCTCGCCTCGACTGGTCGGAGGTCAGAAAGTTTTTTGAGGACAGCCCCAAGTCGAAGACTCAGACCCTCGGCGAACGCACCGAGCAAATTTTCAAGCTGCTCGACCCGGATCGCTTCGATCCTGATGATTGGGAATATGTCCGCGACCTGAAGGTGCGTGGCGCTAACGCGCAGCGGACGGAAGAAGACGCGGACTTCTATCATAAGCGCATACGAGAGATTCAGGAAGATCCCGGTCTCTCCGCTGCTTGGGAGCGGTTCGTCTACGGCGGCGAGTTCAAGTGTAACGATTTCAGGATCGGCCTACTCGAGTGCGCCCACCGTTTGCGCAAGGAGCGAGACGCGCTGATCACACCCGTGGTGCTTGAGGTGATCGGCATCGAATCTGAAAAACTCAAGCTGATCCGCAAGAATCCCCAGGCGTGCCGCTACTTCGAGACCCGCTACAAGCATCTGATAAAAAGCCTTGCCGATGCAGTGCGCTTCCGTCGTTGCGAAGTATTCCAATACTCCTCGATGACCGCGGGTGCGAAGGGCAAAGGCAAAGCGCCGTCGGGCCGCAAAGCGGATCAGCTAACGTTTCGCGTTCGACTTGTCTCTGCGAAGCGGGAGGAGGAGACTTCGAGTGAGATTCGGCTCGTTTGGGAATTCCAGCCGAAGTCGCTCCTCAACGGCTTCGCAGGAGACCTTGAGCGCCTCATCAAATTCGCCGAATACCGGAACACCGCGCCATTGGTCACCTCGGCGGTTGAGCTGAACGCCAAGAGCGCGCGCGGCGGCCAGCATATCTTCTCCCTAGCTGACGTCTCGTCGCTTCAATCCCCAAAGCGCACGGAATTGGGGGCTCTCGTCCCTGCGCAAAAATCAGCACCGAGTCTCGTTGATGACTGGCGCGGGGCGCTGGAAAGCAACAAGAGCAAGGGATTTCTCAGCGCGGAGACCGTGCAGCATCTTGGTCGGTTGTTCGACCAGTTCAGCACCGCTTACACGGAAGCCGTGTGTGCCCTTCAGCAGTCCGACCTCTCGCATCAATCGCTTGGACTGCAAGCCGAGCGCTGGACCGGCCTGATGGCAATGGTCGCTCAAGAGGTGACGGCCGAAACGCCGCGTACCCAGCTGCTTCGCCCACTGATCCGCATCGGTCTCACAAGTGTGCAAGATGCCGAGCAGAACGTGGCGATCGCTCTGGTCTGCCCGTGGCACCCACTTCGGCTTCAGTCCATCATGGGGCGTGAGATCCGTTTTGCCCGCACGATCAAGCACCTGGTCTTGACGGACCGCCTCGGATTCAGCGACGTGTCCGGCGATCTTTTCTTGAAGGATGTGCGGCAGGACCTCTCGACGGCTGGCCTGCCGGAAGTGGGACTCCTTTGGCGGGGCGAAGATTCGGTGCCACTGGCCCAAAGCGATGAATTGGCGGACTACAGCCTGCTCGAGCCGCCCACCACCACGCCGCAGACGCTCGCCACCACGAACGAAAACCCAGCGCGCACGGCCGCGCAGATCAGCGAGATCGTCAAATCCTACCTCGCGCTTCAGCCGCACGAACGCGACAACCTCTCGATCGTTCTCTACAATTGCGATTCGAAGTCTCTACCCACGGCCGTGGTGGAGTCCATCAGTGCTTCCGACGACGACGGCCCGAACGACACGACCTGCCAGATTATTCTCAAGCACCAGGATCGGCGCATTCTTGCCGGCCTCTACGAGAGCATCGCCTCACAGGACGCCGATGACGACGCGTTTTACGTCAGCGAGGCCTCGAAGGACTTCATGTCACGGGTCCGCATCAACATCTCGGTTGACCACGGCGTGCCCAACTCGATCTCCGAAGACAAGGCGACGGACATCGTTTTCTGCCAAGACGTGATTTCAAGGCACGCCGATCCGACACCAGAACCGGCGAGTCGCAGCGCCACCGCCTACGCTGCCAACCTAATCCTTCATCGGTGGGGCCGGAAGCGGCAGCTGATTGCCGGCGATAACAGCTCTGTCGTCTACCTTACCTGTCCGGCGCAGACGCAGGCCGGCTGGCAATACCTCCATTCGCTCGGGCTAATCGCGAAGTCCGACTATGCTGAGCGGGTCTGGGAGGCGAATGACTGCCTCGTGCCGGCGCGGCGGCTGAATTTCGACAAACCCGAAACGACCCAAATCTTCCACGACACGCACGCCCTCGGCAATTGGGTGGTCAATTTCGATGAGCTCTTGGATCGCCGGATCCTGCGCCACCGAGAAGTCATGGTTATCCGCTACCGCCAAGCTTCGGTGGGGCAGCGCAATCTTGTAATTTCCTCAAAGAGCAAAGACACGTTACTTGTCGCGACCCTCCATCAAAAGCTGGGCTCACTCGTCGCAGCCGACGTGGACGAGGCAAGCCGGAATCGCCTCGTCGCACGGATGATCAACGAAGCGAACGACATCTCCGGGAACCTGGTACTCCGCGCCGCTCGCCGCGGCGCCAATGCCAATGAGCTGATTGGCCTCGTGTTGAGTCGACATCTAGTGCGCACGGAGTTTCGCGCGGATCAGCCAATGTTCTGCTTCCTCCTCGACGACTATGCAGAGTGGCTCGGCCAGACCGAAGAGCGAGTCGCTGATCTGCTGATCCTTGTGCCCCATGAAACGGCGGAAGGAAAACGCCTCGATGTCATCGTCACGGAGGCAAAATTTGTCCGTTTCGAGCAGGTTGCGATGGCCGCCAAGGAGTCCGGTCGGCAACTCCGCGACTCTTTGAACCTTTTCACGCGTGCCCTCGTCGATGAGCCGGCCTGCGTGGATCAGGATCTCTGGCTCGACCGCATTTCGGACCTGCTGCTAGAGGGTATCCAGAATCTCGGACACAATCTCGATATCCTCGGTTGGCGACGTGCGATTCGGGATCGCCAGTTCAAACTCAACGTTCGCGGTCATTCGCACGTCTTCATTCACTCGCCGCTCGAAATGGATCAAGACGGCGCGAAGTTCACCGGCATTAAAGAGTCCCACGGCGAACAAGAGGTATTCAGCCGGCGGAACGTCCAGACGATCGTTGCCAGCCTAATTGACGACAAAAAGATCTCGGAGGTGGTGGAGATGCGTCTTGCACTATCCGGTCTTCCGCCCTCACGGCACGCCTATCGTGCGTTGCCTGCGCCGCCCAGCGCCGACGGTTCGGAGGAGCCGCCATCCACAGCGGCTCCGGTAGCGCCGCCGCCTCCTCCCGCGCCCGCACCGGCGAGCGCTGCCGCTACCACGGCGCCCTCGTTGACACCGCCCAATACCCCGAGCACCGGTAGTCCGATGGACCTCCTGCCCGGAACGCCCACGAGTTCCCAGCCCGACCAAGTGGCCGAAGCGGCTTGGATCGAAGACACGACGCGCAGGATTCGGCACGCCTTCCTAAAGCGCGAACTCTCCGCCGAAATCATGCAAGCGAAGGGGACGCCGAACGCGTTGCTCCTACACTTCAAGGGTTCGGATCGGCTCACCGTCGGGCTTCTTGAAGCGAAGCTCGGCGAACTGCGCACTACGGACGGGTTGGACATCATCAGCGTTCGTCCCGGCTTGGGACTCGTAATCGTAATGGTGGCCCGGCCGAACCGGCGGACGCTCACTTTGGCCGAAGCATGGAAAGTCTGGCAGCCGAAGGCCGGACCGAACACCGAGATTCTGATCGCGATCCAAGAAAACGACAACAGCCCGCTCTACCTCTCGCCGTATCCGCAGCCCCATACCTTGGTCGCCGGGACCACCGGCAGCGGCAAGTCCGTCCTGATCCAGAACATCATCCTCGGGATTGCGGCCACCAATTCGCCGGAAGAGGCAGAGGTGGTCATCATCGATCCGAAGCAAGGTCTCGATTATATGGGCTTCGAGAAGCTCCCGCATCTCACGAACGAAATTATCACCTCGCCCGAGGACGCCATCAGTTCCCTGACGGAGCTCGTTACCGAGATGGAACGCCGCCTACAACTCTTCCGCAAAGCGCGCGTCCAAAATATCGACGACTATCTGCGCAAAGGAGAAGGAGGCCTCCCGCGCCTCTGGGTAATCCACGATGAGTTCGGCGACTGGACGCAGAACAAGGAATACAGCGATCAGGTCACCGCGCTCGTGAATCGGCTTGGGCAAATGGCACGTGCCGCTGGCATCTACCTCATCTTCGCCGCCCAACGGCCGGACAACACAATCTTCCCGATGATCCTACGCTCCAATCTCGGGAACCGGCTAATCTTGAAAGTTGATTCCGCAGGAACCTCCGAGATCGCGGTTGGGATTAAGAACGCAGGCGCCGAGAAACTCCTGGGCCGTGGCCATCTGCTCGCGCTGACCGGCGCAAGCCCTGAGCCCATCTACGCACAAGTGCCCTACGTGGACGGCCCAGCAGTCGAGGGAATCGTAGCCCGAATAAACGAGAAGTATCCTCGCTAACTGACGCGATGATCTACCTCGACAACAACGCCACTACCCGCGTCCTCGATTCGGTCTGGGAGGCGATGCGGCCATTCTTCGTCGACCGGTTCGTCAATCCGGCATCGGCGATCGGTCAATTCACGGGAGTTGATCGACAGATCGCTGCGGCCAAAAGCGAACTCGCTCGCGCTCTAGGCGGGGAGTCGGGCCATGAATTCGTGATCACCTCCGGTGCCACGGAAGCAAACAATCTGGCATTGCTGGGCGCAGCAAAGGCCAACCCCGAACGCCGGCATGTGATCGTTTCAGCTGTGGAGCATCCGTCGGTTCTCGAAGTCGCTGACAGCCTCGCTCGCGCTGGCTATCGGATTACCCGCTTGCCTGTCACCGCCCAAGGAAAGGCTGAAATCGCGACGCTCCGGGGCGCGCTGACACGCGAGACGCTGCTCGTCTCAATCATGCTCGCGAATAACGAGACTGGAGTAGTGCAGCGGATCGACGAAATGGCCCAGTTGGTCAAGCAGGCCGATCCACAGATACTCTTTCACACTGATGCGACGCAAGCCGTGGGTAAAGTCCCCATCGATCTTACCGGCGGTCTCGACGCGATCGATCTCATGGCATTCTCCGCCCACAAATTTCATGGACCGAAAGGCGTCGGAGCGCTCTTTGTGCGTTCGGGGACCAAACTGCTCCCAATTAGCTACGGCGGTGGGCAGCAAGCCGGCCTCCGTCCCGGCACGGAAAATCCTGCTTCTTTGGTGGGAATGGCGACGGCGCTTACGGCCGCCACTGCACGCGATCCTCAGCTCATGGCCCCGCTGCGCGACCGGTTCGAAGATGCGGTTTTGACCGGATGCCCTGGCGCGCGGGTGCTCGGGCAGGATGCGCCTCGGCTTCCGAATACGACAAAGATATTCTTACCCGGGTGTGATGGAGACCACTTGGTCGACCAACTGGCGGCAAACGACATCGCGATAGCCACTGGTTCAGCATGCGCGCACGGTGCAAAGAGGCCTTCACACGTAGCGCAGGCAATGGGTTTGGTCCACGAAGATGCGCAACAGTGCATCCGCGTTAGCCTCGCCTTTGACACGAAACCTGCGGAGCTGGATATTACAGCTGAGACAATTGTCACCCACTTCCGAAGAAACGCCCTAGCACGCACTGACCATAAGCAATAAGCCTTGGTCGAAGTCAACGGGACGCAGGAGAGCGTCGGACAAACGCAAGCATTGCCGACATGAGTCGGGCTGTTGCCCGAGCGTCGCCAATTGCAGTATGCCTTTCGGCTGGAGAAATCGTCACACCAAAGAAATCAAACGCTAGGGTCGATTTTGCCCGATCGATCGGGATCAGTCCGGCCAAGATTAGAAATCGGACAATCGACGCTGTATCTACGACTCGATGGGAGAAATAGTCCTCGAACGAACTGCCGCTCATTCTGAATAACCGCTTCATAAAACTAACGTCGAAAATAATGTTGTGCCCGCAAAGCGTTATTCGGTCGTTGGGGTGCTTGTTCGGAAACTTACTGCTAAGGAAAGTCAGCAGCGATTTAACGGCATCTGCCGGTGCGACAGCCGTCTCACGGTGCGATACGATGTCAATCTTGTTGATCGCCATCGCCTCGGGCTCCGTGATTATTTCCGGCTCAGCTATCGCAACGGAGAACTCCCCTAAAAGTTCCCCATCCTCCCACACTACAGCGCCCAACGAGAGAATACTGTATTTCGAGGGATCGAGTCCGCCCGTTTCAGTATCTATGATTAACAGCTTTCTGTTCATTTGAACGACGGCTGAAATGGTGGCCTGTTGCGAAGCACCTCAAACTCATGTTCGTCGAGCTTTCCCAAGTCTTTTAGAGCTTTGAGTGCGGCTGTAAACCCATGGTTTATGTTTGCCCGCATCTTCTTCGGATCAAAATCCAACGAATCTCCCAGGGATTGGCTCGGCTCAATTGCGATCATGCGGCTATCGAAACGTTCACCCTTGGAGTCCGGGCTACCCAAGAGTCGATCGGCTTCTGCGATAATGGCGGCTTTGACCTCTACGCTGCAATCGGTGTTTCTGACAAGCTGTCGGAATTCTTCGATACGCTCCGAGTGGCGTTTCACCTCCATGTTTATGCGACCCCAGCCGCGAACGACGTATTCCGTATGAATAAAATGGTAAACATCTAGTGTCCTCAAGAAAATGCCTCTAGCAGTAAGTTTAAGTTCGTCGGAAGAGGCCAGAGTCGGCGGGTCCTGTTTTATACAGAATACGTTTCCGACATCCCCAAGGCCCTGTCGCCTCAGCTCCTTAAGCATAATTGCAGCGTCTGGGGTCGGAGTATGATTTCCGACACCCCCGTCCACATACAATTCGGCTACTGGAATTCTCGCCTCGTCTGCTCGTCGAGTTGGCCGAAGGCTTATCGGCGGGAAAATCACCGGAATTGCCGTCGAGGCAAGCAGGACGTCCTCTAGCTCTTCCTGCGACGTAACTTTCGTCCAGTGCTTCAATCGCGACGGTCTTGTCGCACCGGCAAGCGATTTAATTTCTCCAGACACTATACTATCCAAGATCGGTGAATAATAAAAGGCCTTTAGCGTCCCGCTTGAATAATTTGTGGCCGCGATGACGAGCGGATGTTTCAACTGATCAAACCTTATCTTATCGCGTATAAGAGCTCGGAGCCAGTCGTTGCTGTATACCGAAAAAGGAACACTGTTAAGCCGCACCCAACGTCGAATGGCTCCCATCAGAAAGCGCATTCGAACCCAACGCGGGAAAGGCCCGAGCAGTTTGCGGTTATCGACTTCCAGCCAAAATTTGACGAGGTCTTGCGCGCCACCGCCGCACGCTATCACTGCGGCGTTAAGCGCCCCGGCGGAGGTTCCAACGAGGCAAAGTCCGGATTCTTGCCTTTTTAGCTCCCGATATGCCTGAATGCCGTGAACCGCGCCAGCGCCGAAACTGCCTTTGGCTCCGCCTCCGCTCAAGATGATGCAATCGAATACAGGGGGCATAACAGAAATCATCAACTGATTCTCGCTCATCGCACGTCGCAAGCTTATCCTCTATTGAGTTACCGGCTCACTGCGGTCGGCAGGAACAGGGCCCCTGCTCGCGCGTCAGATAACTGTTGTTGGCGGCGTCGGCCTTCGCTGCAGGCATCACGCTTGTGATCGACGAACGCAGTCCGTTCCACGTCGTCCAAGAATACATCGTATTCGAGGGGGAATGCGATAGCTACCGCCGTACTACGCTCAAGCCCCTCGGGCCTTCCGGGCCCCAAGATCGTGCCGCCAAGCCCGGCCTGCACCTTCGTCCTCGGCACCCCTACGGAGCCGCCGATTTAACGGTTCGGGTGGGGTTTGGTCCGTGCAGCGCAGGGCGCTGCGGTGGGGCGCTGGTGGGTCTGCGATGTCGAGTTTCGTATAAAATGGGACACCGCATCCATTGGCATCAACGTCCGCGTCGAAGTGTTCGCGCTCCTCGTTCCTGCCCTGGCCATTCTGCCCGCCGACAATGCCGCAGAAATCATGCTCGATCCTGCCCAAGTCGGCCGCCTCTGTGAATGGCTTCGGGGAGCTAGGGATTCGTTTTTGAGTGCTGCCAAAAAGCAGTAAGCCCGAGCACCCCGGTGAGGATCGGCCGGCGTGCCATCGACGACATCAACACGCTGCACGCGGCTCGACCGCCCGACGGCTGGTTCAACTGAACTGACCACTCGCAGCAGGCATTAGCCCTGCGCTCGCGCTCTACTTAACTCCGGCTTGTTTTCCCCAAAGAGCCGTAATCGCGGCACGGACGTCCTGCCCCGCACAAGGATCGTAGCTTAAGGCCGGAGACTTCGCTTCCACGCAGCGCTCCATGCGCCGGCGCTTGGATTTTTTCTTTCGGCCGGACTTTTTCGGATCCACCTCGAGAATCGTCCAATCGGTGATCGGTATTCGGATGATGAAGTCGACCAGCATCGTCCACGGACCAACCCTCAGCTTGGTGCAGAGCGGCCGGATGAAGGTGTAACCTTCCTGTTCGAGCTCAGCGAGCGTGTCGGCCTCAAAGGTACTGAACACCGGGACGCCAAGCCGGTTGAACAGGACCCACGCCAGTTCTTCGACACGGATGTTGCCGTCCTCGTCCATGCAAACGATCGCGGCGAAGAGCGTTTCGAATCCGGTCCTTGCGCCAGGGACCAAGGGTTGGCCAAACGCCTTCTGGCACGCGTCCCACAACGTGGCCGGGATCGTAAGGCGGACGTCTCGCATGCCGGTCAGGGTGACTTGGACCTGGTCATCGACCTGCGAATGCCGGAACAGCCGGCCAATGATGATCGCGCGGGGGCCGAAAGGAGACGCTGCGTCGCCTGCCTGACAAGACTTCGTGACTTCTGATGCGAAATCGACGGCGCACTCAGGCAGCACGATCTTCCCGGTCAACCCGCCGAAGTTGCCGGAGTTTTCCGCCTCACCGATACAGGAGCCGATTCGCGGTATCAGTTGCGGAAAATCCGTGGCGTAGTCGCGCCCCGGCCAGCAGCGGTTCAGCCCAGTGCCTTCACACAGGAGCATGCAGAAGCCGAGAAGCGAGCGGGGGGACCGACGCTGGCGGGCGGTCCGAGGCTTCGGCTCGGAGCCTTCGTCGCGACGAATGGGCCCTAGCATGCTCTCCGGCTTCTGCTGAAAGTGCGCAAGGCGCCGCTTGAGCCGAATGTCCTGCAGACAGGGTCCCGCATTGGTGAGTTCGGCGTCCAGGGCGTTCAGCTCCACAGCGACCTGCCCCTGACGGTGAGTGCAAAACGGGCAGCGATTGGCCGGGTCAGTGTTCGGCGCGTGCGCGCAGTAGAACCCGCCGCGCGGATGCTTTTTTAAAAGTACGGCGCTCCCGCACGCACCGCAGGAATAGAAGTGGCCGGGGTTGCTGCGCTTGGCTTCGTACCACCGCTCTAGTTCGTGCTCGGGCGCCTCCTTGGGACACAGAATAAGAATCTCGCCGGGAGACCCAAGTTGTTCGGCTAGGACGTCGGTGGACAGGATCGTTTGTAGAGCGTTCACCCCTCAATTGTGGGGGGAGGTTGGAGTGGATCCGTTCAGGCTCCCCAGTAATCAGGCAGAGGCTCTTGGAGTTGCGCTGATCTCCGGCCGTGCAAGGTCCGAAACGAGCGGTACGGCTGCGGGCCGTTGGTCATCCTGCCTCTGGGCGCCGGGTGGCCGTCCACCTCCTAAGCGGTCCCGCTTTGGCATCCGACGGCTCGTGTCCCAGGTAAACGGGGCGCTGTCTACGCGGGCCGGGCCGCTCAGGCACCCCCCGGGGGGTGGTCGTTGGCGAATATTCGGCTCTCTCGGTCCTTTGCTGGGCCACCCCCAAGCAGCAATGTGCCAAATCGGAAAGCAGGGCACGACTTCAAGGGAATCCGTATGTGGAGAACGCGCGGCGCTAGCCGAACCCGGTGGTGGAGCAACCACCCCCCGGGGGGTGGCTTTCCTTTCCCTTCCGCGCGCTGCCAGTGCGGCCAGAGTTGCCCCGGGAGGTACTCTCCCGGGGCGGTACATTTGGGCGCCATCTTCCGTTTCCGGACACTGCTTTCGGCAGCGGGCATGACCGCGGCTCGCGCGAAGCGCTTCCCGCGATCTGTCGCCTCCTACATCGGAAGAACCGCCAAAGTTTCAAGCGGCTAATCGGCAGGTGTCCCATCTTGGGGCATGTCTGCTCGATGCTTCACTCTCCACGAAATCGCCGTTCTTGAAGCCTGGTTTGTTGAACGCGGCCGCCTCCGGGACCGCATGCTGCTCCTCCTGGGCGTGAACGTCGGATACCGCATCACGGAGTTGCTCTCCGTGACCGTCGGCCAGGTGCTTTCTCCTGCCGGTGACGTTGCCCACGAGGTGATCGTCCCTCGCTCCCGGTTGAAGGGCGGGGCAGGCGTCCGCAAGCGATCGGTTCAGGGGCGTCGCGTCGTCCTGAACGGGCCGGCGCGGGCCGCCATCCGGGACTATCTCGCATCGCTGGATCATGTGCCGGCGCACCATGAATTTCTCTTCCGTTCCCGTGAAGGCGGGAACCGGCCGCTGCACCGATCGCAAGTGCACAGAATCCTCCAGGACGCCTGCCTCGCGGCAGGCGTAAATGCAACACGGGTATCGACGCATTCACTGCGCAAAACCTTCGTCCGCGCCGTGTACGATGCGTCCGGTAAGGATATCGTGCTCTGCCAACGTACCGTGGGCCACCAATCGGTAACCACAACAGCTCGGTACCTGGATTCCACCCAGTCCGAACTCGACGATCTGGTGCTTTCGATCGGGTCTCAGCCGCCCGCTTCTGCGTCGGCGTCAGCGGTGATGACCGCCCGGGCTGCGTGACCATCTTGGTCCGTGGGTCCAACGCCCTCCCAGTGCAACGTTACGCCAATTTCGTTGCACTGGGATCCAGGGCTAAGGCGCTGTTTTCTGCGAAAGTTCTGAAAGCCGGCGGTTCTTTTCCGAGATTCTTTGGTGCACGGAATTATCACATCAGCCCCTCGGATCCCGTCTCGATTCAGTTCCTCGAGCAGTTTTCCCAGAGAGATTGGAAACCTGGCAACATCCATCCAAAGACCTGAACCCGGGCGGTTCGGCCAACCCGGGTCCAGGCGGGGTGGTCACAGGATGGCGCGCCCCTTTGCAATCGCGGCTCGGATCTTTTCGTAGTCGTTTATGTACCGCGCCGTATTCGGATCCAGAGCGGATATATTCCGCTCAATTAACGGACGCAGTTCTTGCCAGATTTCGGGGTCTTCGAGGCATATCTGGCCGAGGGCGAAGCGGGCGCGATCCCGCAGTTTCTCGAGCTTCCGAACTGCCTCGGTCTGCTCTTCACGCACACGTGAAGCCTTTTGGGCGACCGTGTCCAATTTGTCTCCGTACTCGGAGGTTTCGATTCCAGTATTTTTATCCATCTCCCTAATTGTGGGGGCTCGCCGAACAAGAATGCAGGTTGGCGAGACGGGCGACGGTCCAGGAACTTGTCGGGGGATTCTCATGGCGCGCTGTGGTCTTGTGCGCACTTACGCATTGCGACCCTCCGAGGTGACGGTTCACCCCGAAATGCAGACCCACACTTGGGTCATGCGCCACCTCACCATGTGCCTTTCAAAAATCCGCCGGTCCAAAAAACAGAGCTTGGGAAGCGGGATCGCCTATGTGCTACGTCGCACCTTCACCGACCACCGCACGGGGCGGACCTTTAATTACTCAAAAAAGGGCGGCCTCCTTTCTGCCGGCATTTCGGGATGGGAGGGGTCGGCGGCGGAACTGGCGGTCGCAGCGTCGGCGGCCGAACGCCGGTGTGACGCCGTGGAGGGCCGCACCTTTATCCTCGGCCTGCCGCACGAGTTGCCCGTGGAAACGATGGATGAAATGGTCACGATCTTCGCCGAACGTCTCGCCAAGAACCACGGCGTAGCGGCCGTGTACGCGCTGCACGCGCCGGACCCGGAAGGAGACCCCCGCAATTACCATGCGCACGTGGTTTTCACGTCGCGCCGGGTCGGCGAGGATGGCCGGTCGCTGGTCCAGAAAACCCGGGAATGGGACACGGCTCCTGGCTCAAAACTCATCGAAGAGGCGCGGGAGTTCTGGTGCAGCATGTGCAACGACGTACTCGCTGGCTTCGGTTACGCTGCCGATATCGAGCACAAGAGCTTTGAGAGGCTCGGCATTCGCCGGCCCCCGACCAAACACGTGGGCGAACGAATGACGGCCGTGCGGCGGCATGCAAAGCGGGTCCATCGTGAGGCGCCACCCTGTCCCGCGAGCGTGGAACCGTTGCACCAAGACAGCGGATTTCGGGCGCTGCCCTGGCCGGTTTCGGCTGAACCGGACGCCCCTCCCACCGCGTTTCGGCCACTGCCCACGCCACGGCCCGTGCAGCAACCCGCGTTTCGGCCGTTTCCCACGCTGACACTCAGGCCCGCCGAACCCAATCACCATCTTTCCTTATGAGCCAAAAACGTCCTTCAGTGCGTAAAGCAACGCGACCGAATCCGGCCGTCGGGCCGTCTCGCCCAACTCGTACTGTCGTCATCGGTGACATCCACCATCGGACGTCAGCGGTCGACCGGATCCTCTCCAAGTTTCGAGGGAAGTACGACCAGGTCGTCTTCCTCGGCGACTATTTCGACTGCTTCGGAGACACGCCGGATCTCATGCGGTCCACCCTGGAGTGGCTCAGTGAATCGGTCGGCTTCCGAAACCGCGTTCACCTGCTCGGAAACCACGACCTGAGCTACTTTTTTCCCCGGCACCCGCAGGCTTGGTGCCCGGGTTGGTCGGACGCCAAACAGGCGGTGTTAGAGGGGTATCGAGGGGCACTGCCACTCGAGCGGTTCTCGCTCGGTGTCCAATGCGGTCCTTGGCTCGTTAGCCACGCAGGGATGCATCCCGGATTGGTCCCGGCAGGATGCGATGCCGCTGCGATCGAAGCCTTGCTTGCCGGCGCCAAGCGTGACCTAACCGCGGGGCGATCCTCCCCGCTCTTCGAAGCCGGCCGGGCCCGCGGCGGCGACGCGGACTTTGGTGGGATCGCCTGGTTGGACTTCGCGCGCGAATTTCAACCCATTCCCGGGATTCATCAGCTCGTTGGCCACACGCCGGCGCAAGGGGTGGCGCGCGGGGTGCATCTTGCGGCGGACGGCTCTTCAGTTCGCAGCGAGCACTACGACATCGGCGTGACGATCGGTAGCATCCAACAGCCCAGCCACTCCCGATCAGCGAACTACTGCCTCGACTGCGAACTGTCGATGGTGGCGTTGCTCGAGCCCTCCGGGATCCGATTCGTTGCTACGGGAATCGAGTAACCGGTTGCCCATACTTGAGCCATGAAGGAAAGAGAGACCCCGCCGTATTTCTTTGTCCCCGCGCCCGCGCACTTCTGCGTTCGCCCGGACCTGATTGAAGAGCTCTGTGCCGGCGAAGCCATACTCCGGCAACTGTGCCGCACGGAGAAGGGTTACAAGTATTGGCACGCATTGACGGGCAACAGCGCCACCGCACCGACCTTGGCTCAGCTGCGTGGGTACTCCGGACGCGGTTATACGTGCACGCCACGATATATCCTGAGGTATGCGGTTTTGCCGCAAACGAAGGCTTACCATGCCGTCGTCGTCGATCAACGGGAGTGGCCTGGCTTTGTCGAGCCCGTGGGCCTCTTCGACTTTGTTTTCCGTCGAGCAGTCGAGCGGATTGTGTTTGAGAACATCCACGAATTCTATCCGCGCGAGCGGCTCTACCCGGCGCGCCAGCACAATGCATCCGAGGCGCCTCGATTCGCCGACTGGAGCCTGGGGTACGAGGTCCGTTCAGGTCATTGCACCCTACTCGACCGCACCAGGGCTGACTCGGAGTTCCGGTTCCTGCAGGGAGAACCGCTCGGGCCAGACGACGACCTGATGGAAAACCTGCCTCCTTTCTGACCGCCATCTTCGGACATGAAATTCACTCACCAGGATCTTCGACTGGGCACATCGCACACCGTCTCCGTCAAGGACGACGTGCTAGCCCGAAACGCGGCCGCTGCGGCCGCCCGTCGTGGCGCGGCCGCCGGCAACGCGCAGGCTCGTCACGCGATTGAACGCACAGCGCATGCGGTTCGCGTTGACGTTTCAGGCGCACGTGCAGGCGCGGCGCTTTTGTCGTTCTTCCATTCGTCCACGCGAGCGGAGGGCAAACCCTTCACTCCGATCGTTTACGGCATCGTAACGTGTTCCCGTCCGGAAGCGCCTTATGCCTGGCGCCACATTTTTTCCGCTTACCTCTCGTTTGTCGCGCAGGTTCAGCCAATGGTAACCTGTCACGCCCCGGCACAAATGCCCCAGCAGCCCCCGTGGCTGTGCACCTTCGTCGACCAGCGATTTGCCAAGCTGGCTGAGCAAGATCGGGCGGAAACGATGAACTATGTCAGGTTCGTTGCCGCCGCATTGCTGGTTGAATGCTACTCCGCCTGTCCTCCGGAACAGCGCGACGGCCCGATCGACCTCGAGGAATTCCCGGAGCTCAGTGATTCGCAAAACGAGTGAGCCGCGCAAGCGACATGGGCTACTATCAAACGATCAAGTACTTGAGAGTACCCCCTGAGGTGACGGTTCGTCCCGAAATGCCTCTCCATTCTTGGAGGGTGCAAGCTTACAAACAAATCGAGAACTCCTCCAATTCGCACTCCGGTGCCACCAAACAGCGCGACCTGTCGGCCGCCCTTTATCTGCGGCCACGCGACGTGTGGCACCTTTACGGAATCGCAAGCAGCACAATCTGCGAATTGTGCCAACACCCGGACCCAGTAAAGCGGCTGCCCTCGAAGAAAATCGTTGGCCGCAGCGGGCGCCGCGGCATGCGCTTGATCAAGCGCACCGATATCGAGGCGTGGTTGGACCGGGCTGGCGTGTAAAACCTATGGCCTCCGCGAAGCAATTTCCCGGCAGTCCGCACTGGTACGCGTGCTACCGGGTTCCGACTGGGCAGGTCGACGGCAAAGGGCGACCAATTTTCAAACGCGTGCAACGCAGCACGGGGCAAACGGACCGTGGCCGCGCGCTTCAACTGGCCATCAGCTTTGAACGGGCGGCCGTGCTCGTCGCCGAAAAGCGGTGGATAGAGCAATCGGCGCATCGGTTCCTCGTGGAAGTTAATGCACTGTCTGGAATGGCGGTGGCCCAAGTGCAGCAGACCGAGGCATTCATCTCTTCATGGCTGAAAGCCAAGCAGCGGACAGCCGCCCCGAAATCGTGGCTCAACATCAACTCCGTCGTGCAGGACTTTCTGGAGTGGCTTGGCCCGCGCCGCACGGCTCCGCTGCTGGACATCACGTCGCGGCAAGTGGCTGAATTTCGCGACGCTGAACTCGCCGCCGGAAAGGCTCCGACCACGATTAATAAAATGCTCTCGTTCCTGGCCCAAATGTTCGAGGAGGCCGTGGCCCAGGGCGCGATGGAAAAAAACCCGGCCCGCGGACTCCGCGTAAAAGGGGCCAAGAAGTCCGCCCAGAAGCGCCAGCCGTTCACCTTCGAACAGTTCCGGGAGCTTGTCCGTTGCACGGCGCCCGGCCAGAAGGGCTCCCGGGGCGGCGAAACGCATCCCGACTGGCAGACCTTTCTGCTCGTTACGGGCTACACCGGTGGCCGGCAGCAGGAGGTCGCGCGGTTGCGGTGGAAGACCGTGGACTTCGAAAGCCGGCGAATCGGGCTGATTCGCACGAAGACAGGCAGCGACCTGCACTGGCTCCCCATGCACGAGACGTTGTATCAGCATCTCCTTACGCGCGCGAACGCTGCGCCATTGCGCAAGGAGACCTTCGTCATGCCGGGCTTCGCGGCGATCGAAGAGCGCTACCTGTCCAAGGCGTTTCGCGAACTCATCCTTCCACGCATCGGAATCAGCCAGCCGTATGCTGAGCGGGTGGAGGGCAAGGGTGCCGGCCGCAAGCTGGCGGCGCTGTCGATTCACTCTCTCCGCCATTCGTTGCCGACGTGGCTTAACGCCGCGGGCGTGTCAGAACTCATGCGCATGCGCATTGTTGGGCACGAAGACGAGGCTGTGAGTCGCAACTACACGCACACCGACTTGGAAGACGCGCGTGCGGCGCTGGCGAAAGTGCCCGCAATCTAACCCTTACCATGAGTGATCCGATCGATGACGTATTCCGAGAGTTCGAACTCCACCGCGGCCGATCCGTCGGCTCGACGACCACGTACCGCAACGCGTTTCCGGACGCCTTCCTCATCGCAAACGCGTGGGTCGGCGATGAAGCCGGGAAGCTCTGGGGTGGCGACCTGGATCTCACCACCGCCGACGCGAGTCGCCTCTGTCATGTCGCCGCCCGGCTTGGCAGGACCTTGTACGTCCTCCGCGAAACCGATCCTGATCTGAAGGGCGACGAAGTGTGCCGTCTCGCGGAGGCGATCGTGACGGCGGACGCCGTGACGCTCACGCCGCACGGAGTTCTTTCGGCGCCAGAAGCGGCTGCCAACAATGTGAGAGTAAGCCGAAGGGCAAAGGTGCTGAATTAGAACAAGCAGCGGAGATCATCACAAGTGGGGCGCGCCACTCGTGAACGGCGGTCTCGAGTGCTGTGCTATCGATCGCCACGGTCGCCGAACCATCGTGCGAGCGTCGTCTGCATCACCGCAAAGTCATCGTCCCGCCAACCCCGGGAGACGACCGGCGCGGCCCATCCATTCTCAGCCATGAAGCTGTTGGCGAAGACGTCGGCGGCCGTTCGGAAGGAAGGCGTGCCGCGGAGGCGCCCCAGCAAGGTGTCAGCGAGGTCCGACTCCGCCCGGGTAGTCATGGCTATGATTCGCATGAGATCCTCGGCATGCTTTCGCGCCTGACGGGCCTCCATGTTTCGAGCCTCCGCCGAGTCGCCGGTGGCTGCTGCTTGCCAGCGATCGTTCATCGCAATCAATTTCATGATCGCGAAAGCCACGGGATGAGGGATCAGCAAATCCACTGAATTGTAGGTGAAGGCAAATGGATGCAGTGCGGCGGCATTTGCCTCCGGGTTTTCCCGACCGTGAATGCCAGCGTCGCCTAAGGAACGCGCCGGCTTCACGCGACGGTTTTCGACCCGCAAATCGGATCTTGGCTGTTCCGGCGAAGGAGCGTGAAAATCAAGGATCACAGTTTGCTCGGGCGTGATCTTCTTCTCAAATTGCCAGCGAGCATTCCGCTTCACCACTTCAAAACCGTGCTTGGCCAAGACGGCGCTGAGCGTCTGTTGATCTCCCTCCGAAGCAATCAGCTCGAGGCCGACGATGAAGTCGAAATCTTTGGTGACCCGTGGCGTCGCGTCACTCCCGAGTCACATCGATGAGAGTCGGAACCGTAACCGCGGTTAGAGTTTCTCCGCGATCATTCACCACCACGTCGCCGCGAGAGTCGGTGACGGTGCGAGTTTGGGCAATCAGCCAACGCTGCTTGAGAAAAAGAGCGTATCCGCCAGCCAGCAGTAATGTTGGCGTGATCGCTCTCAGATCAGTCCATAGCGGGACGAAATGCGGCCAGAGTCCGTCCTGGATTTCATCGTTCATGACGGATCTCCCCGGCTCAGGATCTGTTCACGGATGTCTTTGGCGACGTCCTGTTGTCGTGCGTCGCCGGACTGAAGCTCCAGCCAAGCCTGAATCCGACTCGCCCATCGATTGCCTTTCGCGTCGATCTCATTGCCGAAAAAGAACCCGGCCTCCTCCGTCTGCACCAACTCAACATCGGCGAAATTGGGTATCGATTCTGGCTCACCTTTGAGCAGCTCTCGGGCGAGCGACAGGCTTGAGACGGCGATTCTCCGCGGACCGCCTTGCGAGAACGTGGCGTAACGGACGGCCGAGGTTTCGCCGGTAAACGCCCATGTTAAGAGTGGGTTGGATGAAAGGGTGGACGCTAGTTCTTGGTTTGCGCGGACCCTGAAGCCCTGACGCGCCGTGATCTTCGGGATGCGCCACTCCCGCGCCAGATGGTCGAGCAATCGTACCGGATCGCTGAGGGTGATTTCCCGAACGCTTTTCGACAGCATCAGATCCTCCTGCAGCGCTTGCACCGCTTTGGAAATCTGGGGCAGCGACAGCTCGGCTCCAGCTTGGAGAATGGCGTCGGCCAATTCGGAAAGAGTTGCCCACCTGCGGCGCGTAAGGAGCATTCGGGCGACCATGGCTGATCGGCCGCGATACGGGTTACTCAGCGGACGGGAATCCGGGTACTTGTTCGGAGCGCCGGAGCGGGCAACACACAGGCGCCCCGGCACAACCACGATGCCATTGCCGCAGAGATCCACTCCGCTCACGCCCTCGCGTTCGAGCTCTCCGAGGCTTTCGGGCGACAGGAATGGCACTTGGATCATAGGCCGGTCACCGTCTCTGGCCGCTCCCTTCGCCTGCGTCATGGCCAGTCGTACCGCCTGCGGGTTCGACTTTGCTTTGGATTCCACCATGAACCAGAAGGTCTGCGATTCCCCGGGCCAGGATATCTCGAGACGTGCATCGGGCTGGTTTCGTACGGCCGCGAAGGGCGCGAATTCGGCCTGTTTAACCACCAAGGGGGGGAGGAGGACCGAACCCGGGGTAAGCCGGGAGAGCATCTCAGTTGGTGAGATTTGCTTGTCTGACGGAATTTTCACGCGTGGGAAAAGTGGCCAAATCTAGCAAATCTGGCAATATTGCTTCATGCCTCTCGCTTTCCCATGCGGGAAATCATCGGTTTTGAAGAAAGTTAACCGCCCAACCCGGCCATGTTCTATGAATGGATGCACAGCTCCACCCTTGCCGTGCTGATAGCCGCCCAAGTAGCTCCCTGCATAACCCTTTGAGGGGTCGGCAACCGCGGTTTGTTGTAAGAAAAACAGGCTGCTATTTCTTCCAACGCGCGGCCTCGGGAACCGTGCCACTCCTGACTGACGGCTCAAAACCGACCACGTCGAACTTAGCTATCAGGTCCGACGCGCACGTGAATGGGCCTTCCTTTACTATGCGCAGCACCGAGCGTCCTTAGTTAACGGAGCCTTTAACATGGATGCTCATTCTCGAGCTTCGACGATCGATCCCTCGAGCGAAGCCACGGGAGGCGGCGGAGCCTACCTGCTGAGTTTCGTCTGGTCCCACGCCGTCCCCATCTGGGTTCTCGAAGGCCGGAGGGAGAATTGGAGAACTCACTTCCAGGGAGTTAATTTGCCACCGTCCGCCAGAAGGCCGTTTTCCGAGCGTGCTGGTTCCGAAAGTGCGCCGTGTATTCAGAGTGGGGAGTCAGCGGGTCCCATTGCGCGACCGCCGGAGCCAGTTTCTCCAACGCGCGCCAGTACTTGGCGCCGTGGTGATAGTATTTCGAAAGCGCTTTCTCAACGGTGGCCTCGAGCAGCTTGCGATAAAGGGCAGAGGCAACCAGCGGGTGACTCGGCTCAAACGCCTTCGCCAGGGGAACGAGTTGGTCATAGAGCTCGCCCCGACAGAGCTCCAGTCTGGCCATGATGCAGGCCGCGGCTCGGTCGGCGTCCCGATGCGCGAAAAAATACCTCGCTTGATCCACCGGATAATGGCGGTCGGTCAGAACTTCCTCTTTCGCCTGCGCGTACATGGCCTCGTGCTCCGTTTCTGGCGCGGATTCCAGCCACGCCCGCAGATCCCCTGTGCTGATCGATGACTGGAATCGCTCCCAGAGTGCCTCCTTCAACTCTGTCGTCCGCCCGAGCGCTCTCAGGATGCCGATCCGGGTTGTCGCCCAGTCGCCCCCCCAGCATTCGTCCGCGGTTGGCGGTAGCCGGGCGAGGGCGTCATCCGCCCGGCCCGCTGCAAGATAGTGCTGGGCCACTTTAAGCCGCATCGCTCCGGCCGATAGACCGAGTTCTCGGCTGAAACAGGCCTCTTCGTAGAGGACGGGATCGGCCGTCGCGTCAGCGATGGACTCGAGGGCGAAGGACGCCGCCCGCTGGAGGGCTTTATCGTCGGAGCCGAGCTGGGCCCGGTACGTCGCGATTATCTCCGCGCGGACAGCCTCGGGCAGGGCAGCAGCCGTCTCCCGGAGCAGAGGATCCCGGGCGCCGTACGCATTCTCGGTCTGCAACTGGTTGAGCAACGGCAGGACCACGGCGGCCGAACAGCCCTTGGCGGCCCGACCAAACAATGCCGCCGCTTGCCGGAAGACGTCTCCGATGTGGCCATAGGAATCGTCGGCACGCTCGAAAGCGACGCCGTCGGTCTCGATGACAGCTGCCGCGAGACGGAGCGCAGCTTCCGGCGCCGACGGCAGAACACTCCGCTCGATGAGCTCAAGCACGGCCTCGTAGTCTGCGGCCACTGTTTGCGCGCCCTCGAATCCCCACAGGTGCTTGCCGCCGCGGCGCAGGGCGGCGATCCGCTTTTTCGCGAGACTGGCACCCGCGGTCCCGTCCTCCAGGGCAATCAAGGTCTCCAAACGCTGGGGCACGTCGGGGACGTTCGCGGCCAGATCCGCCAGGAAGGAGACGAGTTTCTCCTTGGGCAGCGCGTCCAGCGCCGCCTGGAGGGTGGCTTCAGAGCGAGGAGGCAAGGGCATCAGAACGACTCTGCACCGGCGCTGCGTGCGGTTCCAAGCGCTTCCTGTGGCGGGTCGATTTTTCCGAACAGTGATCGAGAATCACGCGCCAGCCATTTCGCCGGCCGGCGGCGGCTTGCACCACCGCGCAAACCTTGTCGCGCGACACGGTCGGATCGCCCGGCGAGAACGTCTTCGCAAACTGCCGGGCTAACCCGGTCCTTTCGGCGAGCACCCGCGTTTGGCGGGCGATCCAGCCATACGCTTCGCAGGCGTACGCGAAGTTTTCCTGGTCATGGAAATCGATCGGAAGCAGCCACGTTCGCCCGCGCTTTTCCGCCAGGCCTAGTTCGTGACGTCGGCAGCCGTGGAAGACATGCGCGGCCTCGTGGATCAGGAAATCATCGAAGGGGCGTTGGGTGCGGAAGTAGTCCAGACCCACATAGCTTTCGCTCCCGGCACAAAGCCCGAGCATCGCCCCGGCGCCTGGCGCCAGCTCGGGGGCACCCACACTCCGAAGGTAGAGGTTGGCCACGGACCAGGCCGTACTCAGAAAACTCGCGGAGCGCACGGCTTCGACGATCGTGTCCGCCGTCACGAATACCTGTGAGTCGACCAGCAACTCGAGCACGATCGCCCGCTCCTCGGCTCGAAACAATCCCTCCACCATCGGCCGGAGCACCTCGCGGCTATGGGCCTGAGGGTCGAAGCCAGCCGGGACGCCATCGGCGGAAACCGACGCCCGACGCTGCACCTCCTCGATCAAGGCCGCGCGCAATTGCCGATCGGCGGTGACGCAACGTTCCAACACGCCGTCCCCGGGCCAGACCGCAGCGATCGGGTCGCTGTCGCCGGTCGCGAGGTAATGCTGGATATCGGCTGCACTCATCGGCGCGGAAGTATCCGTCGCCCTTTGAACGAGCAAGCTGAACCGATCTCCGCAATCTGTTGCTGGCGCGATCGTGGACCGGTCGGGCGATGGGGTTCAGCACCGATTCAACGTGGACTGAGCTTCCTCCAGAATCGCGAGCACCGTCTCAAATGGAATGCGTTCCCCCATGAACATCTGCTGCATCGCTTCGTAATCGGCGCGAAGCGATTCGATCCGTGCGAGGGGCGGCACCAGCCGCAGGGAACCGGGAACGGCCGTGGCGTAATTCGCCCAGCCAGACGAAAAGAAGCGCGACTTGTGGAGGCGTACCCGCTCTAGCAAATCCAACCTGCTGCGCGCCGCCTGCGCTGGTGCATGGCGCCAGAGCGCCGCGAAATCTGCATAGTGCCGGGCATGACGATCCCGCATCGGTCGGTCGGCGGGGCGATGAAACTCCGCGTGGAGGATCGTGGCCTTTTCCCAAAACGTGCGCTCCAGCTCCAGGGCCACCACCTCTGCACCGACGTCGGAAAACGCGCCGGGTGCGAGCTCGGCGACAAAGGCCTGAATCGGGTGGCGCCCGACAGGGCGCTGATCCGTCAGGGATCCGAATTCGATCTTAACTTCGCGGGCGATGTAGGCGACGCCGCGGGGCAAGGCTCCAGGATACGCAAAGTAGAGCACCGGACAGCGGCCAGCTTCATCGAAGCGGTATGTCAGCCATCCTTCGCGGCCGGTCGGCGCGCCGAGGATCGCTTGGAGGGATTCCTCTAAACGCGGTTGCCACGTCGTCTGCACCGCCGCGGCACACGCCCCTTCCAACTCGGCCACGCGTTCCTCGCGCTGGGTGCGGGACGGTGCTAGGTCGAGGTCAGACTCTTTCCAACCAAGCGACGCGGGCATGATGGCGAGATCAATGTCTTCGGAGAAGCGCTCGATGGCGTGGAAAACTTTCGCAAGGGAGGTGCCACCTTTGAACACGCAGGCGTCTGCGAGTTGAGGCTGGGCGAAAATGCGACCCAGCAACCAGCAAACCCAGAAATCCTTTTCCGCGATGACGGGATCGACGCCGCGTCTTTCCTGATACTGGCGAAAGAACAGTTCACGCTCTTTCGCAGGCAGGGTAGCAAAGGTGCTCACGCCGATTCCTTCGCGGCAATGGCCCGCAGATGCGGATGCAGCCAAGCCGGCGCATGCGGCAAATCGGCGAGCAACTGACGACGATCCTCGGCAGAGAGCGTTTTGCGCAGATGTGCGATCCGATCCGCCGTGATGTGGTTCTTTCCCAAATACCGCAGCGCAGCCAACACGAGCCCGCTGGTGCGGCCCGCGGCCGCGACATTGCGTGGGGTCGTCGGGCGCAATTCGATCACGAGTTTGCCGAGCTTCACCTTGCGGGCGCGACCGCTCGTGAGGAAAACGACCTTGGCCGGCACCTGTTCTGAAAGCCCTAGGAGATTGGCGGCGTAGGCTCCGGACGGCTGCAGTTTGGCTTGTTCACTGGCAGCCAAAGCCTTGGCCACTGCGTCAACCGATGGAGCGACTTCACCCAAAAGAGGATGGGTTTCGGGGTAGTGATAGAGGCCACGGGCGAGGCGACGTATCGTTCCCGCGTCCGTCAGACGATGGAGATAAAGGTCGATCGCACTGCGCGTTCCCAGATCCAAAAAATCGTTCGGGGTAAAAACGGAACCCCTACGCCTGCCATATATACGGCTAAGCATCGATTGCGTAACTGGTTGAGTCCTATTTGACACAGAAACAGTGTAAGAAAAACAGGGGGTTATTTCTTACGAGTGCGGTGCATTTGCAAGCCCGCAATCTTGCGTCGCCGGCGAAGACGAGCCACATGGAAGACCGAGAGCGGGCCAGTCCAAGGGCCGTCACCGACCGCTGCCTCGGTGCCCTCGGTTATTGGTGAGCCCAACGCGGCGGCGGTCCTTGGTCAGACGGGACGAGCACTCTACACCGAGCTCTACACAAAACGTCGAAAACGCCTCGTTCGCTGAATTCGCTCTCCTCTGAGCGGTGGCGAAAAATCGGCTTCTGAAAAATCCCCGTGGGGACGCCATGAAAACACGCCCTCTGATCTTCGAATCAGAGGGCGGTTTTTTACACAACGGGGGATGAGAACCCCGGAGGGGTTTGACGGAGCGAGTCCGCGAGCGGAGATGGGGCGCGCCAAGCGCGAGTGCGCAGCACCTGCGAAGCAGCCAATCCCCGTGGGGACGCCACGAAAACACGTCGTAGAACTCGCAGAGCTTCGGCTGGGCAAGCCAGCGGCTGAAGAACCCCAGCGGAGTGCCGAAACTCGACGACCTGATTAACGGTGATATGAGTTGGCGTGAGCAAATGAAGCTACGTCTACGTGTTGCAGTCAGAGACAATCCCTGATGCGCATTACGTCGGACTCACGCAGAACCTTCGTCAGCGGCTTGATGACCATACTGCGGCCGCGTACCTCACACCTCCAAGAGTCGCCCGTGGCGGCTGACGACGGCCGTCTCTTTTTCTGACCGCCACCAGGCCGCTGCATTCGAGCGGTACCTCAAATCCGGATCCGGGCGCGCGTGCGCGAAGAGGCATTCTCGATCCCGGGGGCCGGAGGGGGTGACCGAGCGGGATGAGAATGCGAGGCCGCCGCGTTCGCGGCTGAGGATCAGGGGGATCACGGCGGTGGTCCGCGCTTCGCGTGTTATAAGCAATCTAAAACGATTGCTTAAACCCGCTGGTATGGGGATAGTGGTCATATGTTATCACTTAAGACGGAGTTCGATGTGCTCCGAGAGGTCGCCGCAGCTGTGCGAGACCAGCGGGTGGCGTTGAGCTGGAGGCAGGAGGATCTGGCCAAGCGGAGCGGGGTCTCCATCGCCACCTTGCGGCGGTTCGAACGCAGCGGGCAAATCGGCTTCAACGGTCTGGCCAAACTTTTGGTGAGCTTGGGGCTGGCGGACCAACTGCTCGGTGCCCTGAAGCGGCCCGACCCGGCGCCCAGGAGCATGGAGGTGTTCCTTGCGCCGGGAAAGAGGCGCCGCCAACGGGTACGTAAGCCGGCGGTGGGCTGAACGGTTCCCATGACCGAGCCGACCCTGCTTCAGCTCAAGTTCCAAGGGCAGCCCCTTGGGCAGCTCGCCTTTCGTCCGGAGGAGGCGGTGTATGCGCTCGAGTTCGACCGCGCTTTCATCGCGCGTGGGCACGAGTTGTCACCGCTCAGCCTGCCGCTCGCGACGTTTGCGGGCGGGCCACGGCTTTTCCGCGTCGGCGACACGCCTTTCATTGGCGGGCTGCCCGGACTGATCGTGGATTCGCTGCCGGATGCCTGGGGTCATCGCATGCTGCAATGGGAAATGCCCGACATTCGCACCCCGCTCGGAAAGCTCGCCGTGATCGGCCAGCGCGGTCCCGGTGCCATCACGTTTGAACCGGTGCTCGGCGCCGGAGGGGACGAGTCCACCACGTCCACCCGCCTGGCGGAACTCGCCCAGGCCGCGGATAAGTTGCGGACCTCGCCGGTGCCGTTGAGCGAGGAGCAGGTCAGTCATGCCTTGGCCCATGGGGGCAGCTCGCTCGGTGGCGCGCAGCCGAAAGTCTCGGCCCATCTCCGGCTGGATGGAGAGCAGCTTGATCGCCGCGAGGTCCTGATCGGGGGGCCACCCCCGCCGGGCTATTCGACCTGCGTGTTGAAGCTGGCTCGCGGCAACGAAGAGGCGGAGGGGGCGGTTGAGTTTGCCTTCTGGCTCATGGCCCGACAGGCCGGCATTGATGTTCCCCGCGCCAGCTTGGTGCACGATGGCGAGGGCCGGCATTTCGCGGTGGAGCGCTTCGATCGTCACCGGCTGCCCAATGACGCCGTGGGTCGGCGGCATGTGCACTCGTTGAGCGCGATGATGCATCGCAAGCCGGCGGACGGCGCAATCGATTACGAGGATTTCATGCGCTTGAGCCGGCGGCTGGCGGGCGCGCCCGGAGCGCTGGAATGCTACCGACGGGCGGTGTTCAACCTGCTGGCGACCAACCGCGACGACCACGGTCGCAATCACGTTTTCCGCTACGATGAGGCGTCCCGCGCATGGTCGCTCGCCCCGGCGTTCGATCTCACGCCCAGTGTTTTCAACACGTTGGTCGGACTTGCCTGGCTGGGTTCGATGGCGATTCCGTCGTCGTTCGATTCTCTCCTGCGACTCGCCGAGATCGGGGGCATCTCCGCCCGAAACGCCCGAGAGGTTTTCGACCAAGTGGAGGCCGCCACGATCGGTGGCTGGCAGGCCGCGGCGAAACAGGCCGGCGTGCCGGGAGCCATGATCGCTTACTGGGAAAAGGAAATGATCCAACAAACCGCCCGGCTGCGGGAGAACGCGAAGACCAGCGCGAAACCGGCGCCGAGGCGGAGGCGTTGAGTTGCTCTGATCCGATCCCGCTCCGACCTCGCGATGAAGCACACGTCGCGAGGCCGAAGCCGCTCCGCGGGGTCAGGGCGGAAGCTGACGGTTGAGCACATCGCGAAGATCTCCCGCCGATTGAAAATCAGCGCGGATCTGTTCGTGAAAGACGTTGGCTCCCTGGGCGATCAAAGCCAGCGACGTACTCGCTGGCAGTAGGCTTCGTAGTCGCGACCAAACTGCCGGGTCATCGCCGCCTCTTCGGGCGCGATCTGAAATCGATTCATGTACGCAAGGTAAAGAAGAAGGACGACGAAACCACCGGCGTTCGCCAACCACACCCCCCAGCCCGCCAGGACGAGCAGCATCCCGAGGTACATCGGATTGCGGGTGAAGGCGAACACGCCGCCCGTCACGAGTGCGCTGGCCTTCGCCGGATCCAGCGGATTCACCGTCGTTCGTGCCCGCACAAAGCGCACCACGGCGGCCGCGGCGACCAGGACGCCGGCGATCCCAAGCCCACCCGCGACCCAGCGCCGGGCGTCGAGGGCGAACCCAAGCGACGGCACCCCTTCTGCCACCGCCCACATCGCCGCACCACAAGCGAGCAGCACGACCACAGGAGGGGCCTTCGGCTTGGCCAGCATCCTGCGAGCTTCGCGACGCGCGGCGCCCCGCGCAAGGGATCGTTGTGTCACGCGGCAGGGACGGGGCCTGGGGGGCGCCGCGCGGGCGGCGCGTTCCGGCGCGCTCCGGCTAAGAGTCGAGGAAGGGCACGGCGGGTATTGCAACCGGCGTCTGTGCCGGGGATCGGCAGCGCGATGAAAACCTGAAACGCCGAAACTGAAACCGGCTGAAGCCGGCGCTACGACGAACCAGAAATTCCACCCCCCCAGGCTGAAGCTCTGGTGCTACCGAGGACGCAGATTCCAACGGGCTCAGGGCACGCCCGACCCAACCGGCGTTTGGACGTAGCGGGGAGCGCCAGCGAGACGATCGGGGGCCTCTGTTTTCTCTGTTTCCTCCTGTAAAACTTGGCGGCGGCTATGGGCGGGGCAGGGTGATTCCCTCCCGGATGGAGGTGCGGGTCTCGGTGGGGAAATCGGCGGGGACGGGGAAGTCGGCGGGGCGGGCGGCAAGCCATTGGAGAGCCCGGACGACGACGGTGTGGAGGCCCGCACAACGCATGCGTTCGGGATTGGTGTCTCCTTCCCACACGTGGCCGAAGGTGGAGGTGTAGACGCGGCCGCGGCCGTGGCGAACCGTCCACTCCAGGGGCCAGTGCCGGTCGGTGTCGGGGTCGTACCCGTACGAGAGCACGTCCAGATTCTGCGCGGGGCCGCGGGCGTAGGCGTAGACTTCGATGTCGGGGGTGAGCCACGCGCGCGGAAAACCGGCATGGATCGGATGATCGCCCAGACGGCGGACGACGGTGTCGCGCCGGGCTCCGTGGCCGGTGGACTGGCCTTCGCCGGGAGCGATCCGGGTGACCTGGCCGTCGGGCGTCAGCGCGAGCGCCCAGCCGAAGGTGCGGTCGCGCCAGCCCAGCCCGATCATCGCGTTGTAGGCGGGCCAGTCCGCGAAGGCGTTGTTGCCGGCATGCCACACGTAGAGGCCACCGCCTTCGTGGACGAAGGTTTCAAGCGCTTCCTCGACCGGGCGGGGCCAGCGCGGTCCGCCCCCCAGGTCGTTGCAGGTCTGGATCACGACGTCGTAGCGGGAGAACGCCGGCCGCCACGCGTCCCAACCCGGGGCGTCGCGCGTGGAAGGCGCGGTGGAGACGTCGACGTCGAAGCGGCCGGTGGGTTCGAGCAGGCCGCGGATCAACGCGGTGGTGAGCCGCCAGTCGTGGTTGCTGTAGCCGTCGACGATCAACACGCGCACGCGGGGCGCAGCGGCGCCGGCGGTCAGGGTGAGCAGGACAAAGAGTAGCGCGGTGAGGGTGGGGCGGTTCACGCCGGCAACGTGGCACGGGAGCGCAGGAAACGGAAACGCCGAAATGCGCGGGCGTTCAGACGGAGGCGGCTTTTTCGGGTTGCCGCGCGGCGCCGTTTGCGCCGGCTTGGCGCATGGGCTCCAAATACGTGCCATCGGTCAAGGACGCGAAAGCGGCGCAGCGATTTCAGAAACAACAACAGTCGGGGTCCAAGTTCATCAAGGCGTCCACCAAGCCGGCGGCAAAGCCGCGGAAGGGCAAGTAAGGGCACGCGAGGGCCGGAGGGCCGGAGGCCAGAGGGCCAGAGGGCCGGAGGGCCAGAGGGGAAACGCGGAAAAAGCTGAAAAGCTGAAACGCTGAAAGGCGCGCGAGTGCCTGCGCCAATCTCAAATCTCAAATTTCAAATCTCAAATCCCGGCGCAGCCGGGCCGGGGGAGCCAGAGGGCCGGAGGGGAAACGCGGAAAAAGCTGAAAAGCTGAAAGGCGCGGTGGCGAGTGCCTGCGCCAATCTCAAATTTCAAATTTCAGATCTCAGATCCCGGCGCAGCCGGGCCGGGGGGCCGGAGGGGAAACGCGGAAAAAGCTGAAAAACTGAAAAACTGAAAAACTGAAAAGCGCGGTGGCGAGTGCCTGCGCCAATCTCAAATCTCAAATTTCAGATCTCAAATCCCGGCGCAGCCGGGCCTCCGGGCCTCCGGCCTCACGCTTTTGCGACGGTTTTCACCCAGGCCACATACCGATCCATCCACTTCTGCATGTACGGGAGGGTGTCGGCGGTGAACTTGCCCGACGGGTCGAGGGCGGCGTCGGCGCGGAGGTAGGCTTCGGGCTGACCGAAGGTCGGCACGTCGAGGTACGACAGGATGCTGCGCAGGTGCTGCTGCGCCAGCGCGGTGCCGGTCGGCCCGACCGAGACGCCGATGACCCCGCCGGGTTTCCCGGCCCAGACGCTCTGGCCGTAAGGGCGCGAGGCATGGTCGAGGGCGTTCTTAAGGACGCCGGGGATCGAGCGGTTGTACTCGGGGGTGACGAAGATCAGCCCGCGGGCGGCTTTGATTTCGGCTTTCAAGCGCTTCACCGATTCCGCCGGACTCTCGTCGTCGTCCTGGTTGTAAAGCGGAAGATCCCCGATGACGGGGAAGGTGAACGAAAAGTCGGCCGGCGCGAGTTTCACCAACGCGTTGGCGAGTTTTCGGTTGAAGGAATCCTTGCGCAAGCTGCCGACGACAACAGCGATTGAATAGGTGCTCATGGGAAGGCCCGCCTCGCGGGTTTCTAGATTTCAGAGTGCAGAGTTAAGAGCACAACGGACGCCGGAATCGAAATCCTGCAACCCGTGCGGGCGGTTACCGCCGACGTGAATCCAGCGGGTAAAGTCACATCGCTCTCGCGGAAGCGGCCGTCTCGACCGTCTTATATACACCCTGTCCCGCTCCGCCGAGCGGCTCGAATAGTCAAAATCCCCTTCCACCCGCCGGCATGCCCGGCCACCCCATGACTGCTCGTTTCGCGTCCGGGCTCGTTCTTCTCGTGCTGGCATGCGCGACGGCCCCCGCGCCCACATTTGCCGCGGACACGGTGGAGACCGCCACGAAGTCCGTGGATGACTGGGTCAAACTGCGGCTCGAGGCCGCGCGGCTGGACACCACATGGCATGACGAGCGCGCGTTGCTGGAGGCGATGGCCGTGGCCCTGGAGGAACGGGCAGCGGTGACGGAGGAAAAACGCGAGCTGGTCCGCGCGCGCACCGCCCGCGCGCGCGAGGAGGCATCGACGCTTCGGGGCCGGTGGGAGGCGGAGCAGGCGGACGTGCAGGCGATGGACGCCCGTCTGAAAGCGATGGCCGAGCGGCTCGGTCAGCTGCGTCGGAACCTGCCGCCGCGGGTGTCCGACGCGCTGGAGATGTCGTACCGCAGCCTGGCCAATCCCTCGCTGCCCCCCGCCGAGCGGTTCCAGCTCACGATGACCGTGTTGAATCGTTGCCTGGAGTTTAATCGCAGCGTGGCGGTGGTGGAGGATGTGCTGACGATTCCCGGCCAGCCGGCGCCGCGTTCCCTGCCCGTGCTTTATTGGGGCCTGGCGCAGGGGTATGCGTTGGATGCGCCCAACCGGCAGGTGTGGGTCGGAGCTCCGGAAGGCGGCGCCTGGCGGTGGCAGCCGCGGCCGCAGGCCTATGCGGCGGTGGAGACGTTGCTGCAGATCGCGCGGGACAAGGCGGATCCCGGGTTGCACCCGTTGCCGCTCACCGTGGGGAAATTCGTGGCGGAAGGAGGGGAGGCAAAATGAGTCGTCGCATCGACTCCAGCCGGCGGCGAAGTCTGCGCGCGGCAACAGGAACCCTGCTGTTATGCGCCGCGCTCGGAGGGGGACAGGCGCCCGGATGGGGACAGACCCCGCAAGAGGGACAGACCCCGGCGGGGCATGTGGCGCGGATGGACGCGGCGCTGACGGCCACCGCCGCCGAATACCGGCGGCGGACGCAGGAGGCCGCCGAAGCATTGACCCGCACGCGGGCGCGGGTGGCGGCAGAAAAGGCGCCGGTGCTGGAGCGGATCCGCGCCGCGGAGGAGCGGCTGGTGGCCGCGGAGCGCGAGCTGACCCGGCTCGAGGCAACGGCCGAGGCGGGCGCGGAGGAGCGGCGTCAGCGGGTGCAGGACCTGGAGGCGTTGCGCAAGACCACGGGCTACGCCGCCACCGTCGCCCGTGAGGGGCTCGGCGCGGTCGTCGCGGGGTTGTCTCCGGGCGAGGAGCACGGGCCCGATGCAAGGGTGGCGGCGACGCTGCAGACGGCCTTGGACCAGCCGGCCCCCGGCGCCCACGGGGCGGCGGCGCTGGAGGTCGTCGAATTTCTGCTGGGCCGGACGGAGCGACTGCTGGGGGGCTACCGGACGGCGGGGACCGCCACCGTGGAACCCGAGACGGAGGTGCGCACCGGCACGTTCGTGTACGTGGGGCCGGAAACGTTTTTCCAGCCGGAAGGCGGCGGTACGCCCGGGACGGTACGCCGGCGCGAAGGGGCGCGCCACCCCGTGAGCCATCCCCTGCCGGGCTGGGGGCGCGCCGACGCGGACAGCCTCTTCGCCGGGCGTCCGGGAGCGATGCTCGCGGACGCCTCGGGGGGACGGGCCCTCCGGCTCCAGGAAACGATGGGCACACCTTGGGAACATATCCGCAAGGGCGGCGTGATGGCGTTCGCGATCCTCGCCGTCGGCGCGCTGTCCCTCGTCCTCATCCTGGGCAAACTGCGCGACGTGCGGCGATTGCGCGGCGACCGGCCGGAACAGATCAATGCCGTGCTGGCGCTGGTCGCGCGGGGCGCTTTCCGCGAGGCGGAGGTAGCGGTCCGGGAACTGCGGCCAGGCACGCGCGCGCTTTTCGCCGTGGGCCTGCGGCACGCCTGCGATACCAAGGTCATCCTGGAGGAACGCCTGGAAGCGGAGCTGTTGCGCGGCCGGCTCGACTATGAGCGCCACCTGCCGCTGCTGGCGGTCATTGCCACCGCCGCTCCGCTCATGGGCTTGCTGGGCACCGTGGTCGGCATGGTGAAGACCTTCGCGTTGATCACGGTCTTTGGGACGGGCAATGCCGGAAAACTCTCGAGCGGCATCTCGGAGGTGCTCGTGGCGACCGAACTCGGCCTCGCAGTCGCGATCCCAACGTTGGTCGCCCACGGTTTTCTGTCGCATCGCATCCAGAAGCAGCTCGGAGGGCTCGAGCGCAGCGCCCTGGAGTTCTGCACCGCCGTGGAACTCAGCCGCTCGGCGGCCCCGGCGGACGTCCGCACGTAGATTTTCGCATGCACGCGCTGCAGCAACTGATCGACAAAGGCGGGCCCACGATCATCGCGATCATGGGGCTCTCGGTGTTGTTGTACTGGCGCTGCTTCGCGCTGCTGCTGACGCTGCGACGCCTGAAGCGGCGGGTCGCGGGCGGCGGGACTTTGCCCGAGGCCCCGGCTACGTGGGCGCCTGTGTCCCCCGACGCCTCCGCCGCGTCCCGCCAGCGGCGGGAGGAGGAGATCCGCGCCGCGTTCCGGCATCCCCGTCTCGCAATCGGCGCCATGATCGCCGCGGCGCCCCTGCTGGGTCTGCTGGGGACGGTGAGCGGCATGACCAAGACCTTCGACACGTTGTCGCGGCAAGCCGGCGAGAAATCGATGGAGGGGCTGGCGCGGGGAATCTCGGAAGTCCTGGTGGCCACCGAATCGGGCCTCCTCGTCGCACTGCCCGCCCTGGCTTTGCTGTATCTGGCGCAACGCGAAATGAATGCGTGCATGGCAGCGGCCGCGGGGTTGCCTCCCCCGGCGAAGGGAGGGGAGCCATGATCCGGATCCGCCGCGGCGCAGGGGCCGGTGACGCGACCCACATCGACATGGTGCCGATGGTCGATTGCATCATGGTGCTCGTCATCTTCCTGATGATCAGCAGCGCGTTTGTGAGCGATCCGGGTGTCGAGGTTCAAAAGCCTGATGTCACCGGCGCGGTGAATTCGGACCAAAACCTTCTGCTCGTGGCGCTCACGGCGGACAACCGGATCTATTTCGACGGACAGGAGCTTCGCCTCGACCAGGTCGCGACCGTCCTCAAGCAGGCCGCATTGGGACGCTCCCCCGCGGTGATCATCCGGGCGGATCGCGGTTCCAGTCTGGGGCCCTTTGCCGAGCTCTACACCGAGGCCAAGCGATCCGGCATTTCCCAGGTGCAGTTCGCCACCGAACGGGCTGCGACCCCCTGACCATGGCAAACGCACCTCTCCCACTGCACCCCTCCGGATGGACCGTCGCGGACGGCCCTGGACCCGCCGCACTATCGGCGTCCCTCCGTCGCGATGAGGGGGCGGCCCTGGTCCTGGGCGTGCTGTTCACGGCGGCGCTGTTTGTCGCCCTCGCGCGCGTGGAAGCCTGGGCGCCGGAGCCGGCGCTTGTGGCGGGCGATGACCTGCGCCGGGTCCCGGGCCCCGTGCCGCTGCCACCGCCCCCGCCTCCCGTCTCCGCTCCGAGGCCGGAGGCGGACCTCGCGGACGCGCTGCCGCTGGGCGGACTGGAACTCGGCCCGTCCGACAGTCCTGTGACGGTCGCCGTGGTCCCGCCGGATTTCGAAGCCCTCCTCCCGACCGCGGCCCCCGTCGCGGCTCGGACCCAGCCGCCGCCACCGGCCGCGGAGCTGGCCGCGCGCCTGAATCTCACGGCCGACGTCGGACGCGTATACCAGGAGAACGAAATCGATCAGCGCGTCCGCGCGATCGTGCGCACCGTGCCTGATGTGCCGGCGGAGGTCAGCGCCGATGCCGCCAGCCTCCGCGTGCTGTTGCTCCTGTTGATCGACCCGCAGGGCCGGGTGCTCAACGCGCGCCTGGTGGAGAGTTCCGGCCGGCGCGGTTTCGACGAAGTGGTCGCACGCTGTGTGGAGGCCGAGTGGCGTTTCACGCCGCCGACCCGTCGCGGTCGCAAGGTCAAGGTTCTCGCGCAGCAGGCCATCCGGATCAATTTCCGCACCGGCGGATCGCCGTTTTCCCTCGACCGATGAAAACTCCGGCGAACCTGTTCCCCCCGGCGCCGCACCGCGCGGTTCCGTTCCAGCTCGGGCTGGCCGCGCTCCTGGCGCTGGTACTCGCACCGGCGGGCACGGTCACTATCAAGGCGGCGGACGACCGTCCACCGCTCTTCGATTTTACCGGTCTGGACGATGCGCCGCGCGACCTGGAGCGCGCTGCACGGCTGGACCCGCGGCGAATCGTCAACGCGTCGAACGGGTTTCTCAAGGAGCGGGAGCCGGAAATCAACGCCGAGGAGTATGCCGTCTACGAAAAGGTTCTCCAGATGCTGGGGACGCATCCGGCGCTCGCCCTCCGGATGCTGGAGGGAATGATGGACGAGAAGACGCCGCCGAGCCCGGCGTTCGAGTTCATCCTGGGCAACGCGTATTACGGCGCCGGCGAGGCGGAGGTCGCGGAGAAGCACTACCGCAGCGCGGTCAAACGCTATCCCACTTTCCTGCGGGCCTGGACCAATCTCGGCGTCCTGTATTATTCGGCGCAGCGCTACCCCGAGGCAATCGATGCGCTGACCAAGGCGATCTCGCTGGGCGACCGCGATGCGTCGACCGCCGGCCTGCTGGCATTCTGCCTCGAGAAAACCGGCGATCCCGTGGCGGCCGAGGCGGCGTACACCCAGGCACTGGCGGCCGACCCCCGCAACGCGGGCTGGAGGGAGGGCCTGTTGCGGATCGCGACGGCGAATCGGCAGTACGGACGCGCGGAGGCGCTGGCGCGGGCGTTGACGGTGCAGCATCCCGAGGACGCTCGTTATTGGATGGCCTCCGCCGGACTGATGGTGGCACAGGGCCGCAGAGCTGAGGCAACCGTGCTGCTGGAAACCGCGCTGTCGGCGCGCGTCGGCGGCGACGACGAACTCGCGCTGCTGGGGGATCTTTACGCGGAGCAAGGGCTGCCGGCCGAGGCCATCGCCCGCTACGCCGGGCTGAGTCAACGCGAGCCGGCGCGCGGGGCCGAAAAGCTGCTTCACTACGGGCGGGCCCTGATTGCCGCCGGCAAGCTGGCCGAGGCGGAGAGCGCTCTGGCGCCCCTTGCAACCGCGCAGGACGAGGCCGGCCGTCTGGCGCATCATTACGGACGCGCGGAATTGCTGCTGGCACGCCGGCGGTGGGCGGACGCCCGCGCCGAGGCCGAGGCCGTGCTGGCGCAGGCGCCCCTGCACGGCGCGGCGCTCCTGATCGTGGGTCGCACGTATGTGCAGGAGCAGGACGACATTCGGGCCCGCCTCGCCCTGGAAGCCGCAGTCCGGGTGCCGGCGGCCGCCTATCGCGCGGCGCTCGAACTCGCCGCGCTGCACGTCCGCCAGCGTCGCTATGCCGCGGCCGTCGAGTTGCTGGAGCAGGCCCAGGCGATCCAGCGGACCGAGGCGGTCGACACCTATCTCGCGCGGGTGCGCCGGCTTGCCGAGAGCGCGGGCGCGGTCGCGCCTTGATGCCTTATGGAGACGCAGCGATCCCTCGCCCCCGCGCTGGCCGTGGCAGCCCTCCTCGGTCTCGCCTCCGTGGCCGCCGCCGCCACCGAAAGCGTGCCGCCGCCCTCCGCGTCGCCGGCACCGAAAACCCATGTGTTGTTTCTCGGCGCCGACCTCGCGGTGGAAAAGGACCGCCAGTTCCTGCCGGTCGAAAGCGTGGCGGAGGACACGCTCATCGCGCGCGGGTCCGATCGCGCGGTCAAGGTCAGGATCCGTTCCGACCTGCCGCTGCAGATCAAGGAGACGATCAAGGTCGCCGCGGCGGGAGCGGTCGTCGAGGGGTTCAAGGCCGAGCCTGCGTTCACCCCGGCGGCGGATCCCCTGCGGAGGATTGCGGACGCGGTCGGAATGGCCTCGGCCGCGGCGGCGATGCAGGACGTCGCCGACGCGGGGGTGCGCAACGCGGAAAGCGGCGCCGGGTACGCCAGCGCGATGGCGGCAAATGCCTCGGGTCCCGAGGAGCGCGCGATGTGGTCGGCCCAGGCCAGCCGTGCGGGTGCGGAGTTGGACGCGGCACGGACGTCGCAGGCGGCGAACACCGTGGCGAGCGGCGATCTCGGGCAGGTGGCGGCGGGGGGCAGCGCAATGGGCCGGCAGGAGGGACAGCCCGACGCTCTGCGGGTGGCCTTTGCCGTCACGGCGGCGGAAGAGCTGTCACAGCCGCATTATGCGGTGATCGCCCGCGTGCGCGACCCAGGGAGCAAACCGGGACAATTCCGAAAATGGGTGTACGTGCGGGCGCTGGATCGGATGGGCGCCGGCGAGACCCGACGCGTCCTGGTTTTCCAGGGAGGCTTTCCGCCGGGCTACACGCTCGAGCAATGCGACGTGCACCTGTATGACGGCACGCGGGAGTATGCGACCAATCTCTCACGCCGCCGGGTGGAGATCACCGCGGACGAGGCTCATCAGTTTCACGTGGTCTCATACCTGACGGCAAACAAGGGCCGGAGCGTGGGCGCGAGTCCGGCCGGCCCCGCGCTCGCCGCAGCCCCGCGCCACCGGCTCCTGCAGGTGGACCCGGAGGCGGTGTATCATGTCCGCGTGTCGAAAGGCGGCCAGGTGCTCGCCGTTTTCGAGGACGCGGATGGAAAGCGCCCTCTGAAGGAGGCCGCGATTCGGGAAGCGCTTCAGTCCATCCGCTATTTCCCGGCCCTGGAAAACGGCAGGGCGGTCGAGAGTACCGTGCGGGTGCGGGTCGGTGAACTCACGGCGTTGTAGGCCGGAGGGCCGGAAGGCCGGAAGGCCGGAAGGCCAGAGGGCCAGAGGGCCGGAGGGCCGGAGGGCCGGAGGGGAAACGCGGAAAAGCTGAAAAGCTGAAAAGCTGAAAAGCGCGGTGGCGAGTGCCGGCGACAATCTCAAATCTCAAATTTCAAATCTCAAATGCCGGCGCAGCCGGCCAGAGGGCCGGAGGGCCAGAGGGGAAACGGGAAAAAGCTGAAAAGCTGAAAAGCTGAAAAGCTGAAAAGCTGAAAGGCGCGGTGGCGAGTGCCGGCGACAATCTCAAATCTCAAATTTCAAATCTCAAATGCCGGCGCAGCCGGCCAGAGGGCCAGAGGGCCAGAGGGGAAACGCGGAAAAAGCTGAAAAGCTGAAAAGCTGAAAGGCTGAAAGGCGCGGTGGCGAGTGCCGGCGCAATCTCAAATCTCAAATTTCAAATCTCAAATCCCGGCGCAGCCGGAGGCCCTTGCGGCGAGTCCGCTTCGGGGGAGGCACGGTGGGCGTGGTGGGGCGGGGAACCATTTCGCATTCGAACTCCGCTGCCTTCCGCGTAGGCTGACGGGGCCCCTCGCCATGAAACTCCTCTTCATCGCCATGACACTGGCTTCGCTGACGGCTTCGGCCGCGGTTGCTCCGGCTTTCGACAGCGCCGCCTTTCTTCCCCAGCTGCCGCCGGATCCCGCGGAGGGCGTGGTCATGTACCCGCTGCCCAAGCTGCTCGTCGCCGACGCCGGCGCGGAGATCAAGACCGCGGTCGCCTGGGAGGCCAGCCGGCCGGCCATCCTCCGGCGGGTGGCCGATCACGTGTACGGCCACGCCCCGGCCACGCGCGTTGAGATGGCGGCGGCGCTCCGCGAAGCGGGGGCGCACTCGGCGACCCTCCGGCGGCGGCAGGTGGAGCTGACCTTCACCTCACCGCTCGGTTCGGCCAAAGCGATGCTGCTGATTCTCGAGCCGGCCGGGTCGGGTCCGCATCCCGTGTTCGTAGCGCTCAACCTCGGCGGCAACCCAGCGGTGGCGCGCGACGCGGCCATCCTTCCGTCGGCGTCGACCCCCAATCCGGGCGCGTACGCGAAGCCCTTCGTGGCGCAGTGGCCGCTGGAGCGGTTTGCCCGGGCAGGCGTGGCGCTGGTGATTGTCGATGCGGCGGATTTCTTCCCGGATGTCGCAGACGGTTATCCGGCCAGCGTGCAGCGGCTGTTTCCCGCGGAGCAACGCGGGCCGGGCGCGACCGCGTGGGGAGCGGTGGCGACGTGGGCGTGGGGCCTCAGCCGCGTGGCGGATTACCTCGAGACCGACGCAGCGTTCGACCGCACCCGGCTGGCGGTGGTGGGTCATTCGCGGCTGGGCAAGGCGGCGCTCTGGGCCGGCGCGACGGATCCGCGTTTCCGGGTCGTCATCTCCAATGAATCCGGCTGCGGCGGCGCGGCGCTTTCGAAGCGGATCTTTGGCGAAACCGTGCAGGACATCACCCGCATGTTCCCGCACTGGTTCTGCGGCAACTTCCCGCGCTACGGCGGCAACGAGGGTAGCCTGCCCGTGGACCAGCATCAGCTCCTCGCGCTGATTGCCCCACGGGCGTTGTACGTGGCCAGCGCGAGCAAGGACCTGTGGGCGGATCCGCGCGGCGAGTTCATGGCGCTCGTCCACGCGGCGCCCGTCTTTGCCCTGTACCCCGCCGGCACGACCCGGCTGGGCTACCACTTGCGGCCGGGCGAACATGACCTGCTCGATTATGATTGGGAGCGCTACCTCGCGTTTGCGCAGGCGCAATGGAACTAAGCGGTTTTGGGTTTTGCGTTCTGGGTTTTGGATTTGGGTTCCGGAGTACTGGGGCGGGCGGAAGCAACCGCCCTCCTCTCCAACGGACTCGCCGTTTTTCCCACGGAACTTTTCCCATCCCGGGCTCACCATGGGCGTAAACCCCTTATTACCATGCCCTCCTCGTCCACGAGTTCCTCCTCCTCCCGTGCGGCTGCGAAATCCCGCACTCCCAATCGCAAGACCGCCATCGCCGGCGCGGTCGCCGGGGCCGTCCTCGGCGGCGTCCTCGGTGCCGTCCTCGTCAAGAAATCGCGTCAGATCAAGGCGGCGGTCCACGTGCCGACCAAGCTGGCTCCGATGGCGAAGCAAGCGCTCACCGCCGTGAAGTCGGTGGCGGCCGGCACGGCCAAGTCGGCCGCCGATGCCGCCGCCAGCCAGGCGATGACCGAAGTCGCTTCGGCGGCGCAGCACTTCGTGGTGGACGTCGCCAAGCCGGCGACGTCGGATGCGAAGGCCAGGACGGCCGAGAAATCGCCGTCGTCCTCCGCCGCGGCGTCGAAGCCTGCGGCGGCGAAGTCCCGTTCCCGGCCGAAACATGCCCCGAAAAAAGCAGCCCGCACCAAAAGCCCTGCCCGCCGCGCCCGCAAGAAAGCGGCGGCCGCGTAAGTCTGCGGAATCGGAGCTTCACGTGGCTTCGTCCGAGCGCGCGAGGTCAGCCGGGGCGCATACGCGCCGCGGCTCCACCTTGCGCTCTCGAGCGAAGCTGCGGGGGAACTGCGACTCTCCCCCGCAATTCGCGAGCCCGGCTTGCTCCATGCCGGAGATCGAGGATTGATCCGGCATGGACGCTCCCGCCCCCGCCACTCCGCCGACCTGCGCTCCCGTCATGCTCGATGCGACCGCGAGGTGTGACGAATGCGGCGCCAGCGGCGCGTACGCGTTTGCAGAGGTGACGCTGTGTCTCACCTGCTACACCCAGCGCGGCTCGTGTTGTCCGGAGTTTGGACGCGAGGCTGAGGAGGGTTGAAGCACCGCAGCTACCGCCGAAGGTGCTGTCACGCCCGTCGTCCGAAGGCGGGGTCGATCTTTACGTAAGCGGCGGCGATGAAGGAGGGGAGGGCGGCGACGCAGACCCAGATGAAGAAGTTCAGGTAGCCGATGTGGTCCTGAATCCAGCCGGCGGCCATGCCCGGCAGCATCATCCCGAGGGCCATGAAGCCGGTGCACAACGCGTAGTGGGCGGTGCGATGCGACCCTTCCGCGACGAGCATCATGTAAAGCAGGTACGCGGTGAATCCGAAGCCGTAGCCAAACTGCTCCACCGCCACCGCCGCGCTCACCAGCCAGAGGTTCGAGGGTTGAAGCCACGCGAGCAGGACGAACATCGCATTGGGCGCGTGCATGATGAACAGCATGGGCCAAAGCGCCCGCTTCAGGCCGACGCGCGAGGCCACGAAACCGCCCAGCAATCCGCCGACGGTCAGCGCGATCACGCCGACGGTGCCGTACGCGATGCCCACGTCCTGAGTGGTGAGCCCCAGGCCACCCGCCTCGCGGGGATCGAGCAGAAAAGGGGTGACCAGCTTGAGCAACTGGGCCTCGGCCAGCCGGTAGAGGAGCAGGAACGAGAGAATGGCGCCAATCCCGGGCCGGCGAAAGAAAGCGGCGAAGACGGTAAAGAACTCACGCGCGAGCGACGGGGAACCCGCCTCAGGGTTGCGGGCGGGCCGCCCGCGGTCCATGACGTCGGCGGGCGGTCGCGGGAGCGCGAAGGCGTGGTAGGCGGAGAGCAGGACGAACGCCGCGCCGAGTCCGCCAAAAACCCAGCTCCACGCCGCCACCACGCCTCCTGCGTGCGGCACCAGCCAGCCGGCGAGGTAGACGAGCCCGCCCTGACCGCCGATCATTGCGAAACGGTAGAACGTGCTCCTGACGCCGACGAAGGCCGCCTGCCGATGTGAGTCCAGGGCGAGCAGGTAAAAACCGTCCGCAGCGATGTCATGGGTGGCCGAACTGAACGCGAGCAGCCAGAACACGGCGAGAGTCGCGCGGAAAAAACCCGGGCCCGGCAGCGCCAGCGCGATCGAGGCGAGCGCCGCACCGACCACCAGTTGCAGCGAAATGATCCAGAAACGTTTGGTCCGTACGGTGTCGACCAGTGTCGACCACAGGGGTTTGATCACCCACGGCAGGTACAGCCAGCTCGTGTACAGCGCGATGTCCGTGTTCGAGACCCCGAGATTCTTGTACATGACCACCGCCAGGGTCATGACGGCGACGTACGGAAGCCCCTGGGCGAAATACAGCGAAGGGATCCACGCCCACGGCGTGCGGGTTGAGCCTGGGGGAAGCTTCGGCTTGGGGGCCACGCGGATAGCATCGCGGGCCAGGGGCCGGCCGACAACGCTTTCTCGTCATCATGAAGCCGGAGTACGTTGTCCCGCGTTTACGCGGAATGACTTGGCCTCAACGCCCCGGACTTCCGCCTGAAGGCGGGACAACATACCCAAGCCGCCGACCCACTTTCACCTCCCCGCTCACCCCGCGTTCGCCAGCCGCAGCCGGCTCGCCTCCGCGCGGCGCTTCGACAGCCAGTAGCTGAACCCCACGATCGCGCCCGTGGCGACGACCGCGGTGATCGCGGTGCGGCGCACGAGCGCGGGGCGGTTGTACTTCCATTCCGCATTCCAGCCCCGTTCGGCAAAGATGTTCGGCACGTGACCGTGGGCGAGATCCTGGAGATAGCCCTCCACGACCCCGATGCGGTCGGCCAGCATGAGAGGCAGCCAGTGGCCGTAGCTCGATTCGCTGTACCGGAACGCAGCCCGGCGGATCGCGCCGCTCAACCCCCGCGGCGGGCGCGCGGTCCCGTACGTGGCGGAAAGATTCGGCCGTTCGTTGGAGTGCAGAACCTCGACCTGGCTGTCCTGCTGCGTGGGGCGGTCCCACGAATAGCCCGCGTGTTCGCCGTTGTTGCGTTGCTTGATCGGGTACGTGGGATCGTTCTCCGGGTCGGCGTCGATGCCCCAACCGGGCACCTGGGAAGGGTCGATGGAAGCTTGGGTGCGCATGGTGATGGTCTCCTCAGGCCCGCGCGCTCGGTGGCAGCAGGACCGGTTTGATGCAGTCGTCGAGCTTGGCGGAAAAGATCCGGTAGGCGTCGGAGATGTACTCCAGCGGGATCCGGTGGGTGATCATGGCCTTCGGATTCAGCACGCCGTTGCGGACGTGTTCGATGAGCCGGGGGAGCAACCGCTTCACCGACGCCTGGTTGGCGCGGATGGTGATGCCCTTGTTCACGATGTTCCCGACCGGTGCCAGCGTATCGATCGGGCCATACACGCCGACGATCGAGACGATGCCGCCCTTCTTTACCGAGTTGATGGCCCAGTGCAGGGCGGTGGCGGAACCGCCCTGCATCATCATCTTGCGGCCCAGGAACGTCTGGAGCGCGCTGCCGGCCGCCTCGGCGCCGACCGCGTCGATGCACACATCGGCCCCCAGCCAGTCGGTCGTCTTCTTCAGGAACACGACCGGGTCGTCCATCTCGCGGTAATTGTAGGCCTCGCACGGGCAGAATTTGCGGGCGAACTCCAGGCGGTAGTCCTGGTTGTCGATCACGATCACCCGGCCGGCGCCAAACAGCCAGGCGCAGCGCGCGGCCATGATGCCCACGGGACCCGCGCCGAACACGACCACCGTATCGCCTTTCTGGATGCCACCCATCTCCGCCGCCTGGTAACCCGTTGGCACCACGTCGGTCAGCAGCACCGCGTCGTCCGGGTCCATCCAATCGGGGATGACGGTCGGGCCGACATCCGCGTACGGCACGCGCACGAACTCGGCCTGCCCGCCGTTGTAGCCGCCGGCGGTGTGGGAATAGCCGAAGATGCCCCCGACGGCCGTCGCCTCCGGGTTGGACTCATGGCAGTTGCCGAAAAGGCCCTGCTGGCAGAAGACGCATTTGCCGCAGGCGATGTTGAACGGCACCAGCACGTGGTCGCCCCGCTTGAGATTCTGCACCTCGGGGCCCACCTCCTCGACGATGCCGGTGAATTCGTGGCCGAACGTCGTGCCGACCCGGGTGTCGGGCACGGAGCCGTTGTAAAGGTGCAGATCCGATCCGCAGATGCAGGACCGGGTTACGCGCACGATCGCATCCTGGGGATGCTGGATTCTGGGCACGGCTTTCTGGACGACTCGGACCCGCTTCGGGCCCCGGTAATTCATCGCGAGCATGGGTGACGACCTCGGGTTGTTGTATCCGCAGCATGCGGACAGCGGCGACAGTGCCGCGGCGGAGAGCGATGTTCCCGCGGTTCGGCAAAACGCCAAAGTCTGCCGGCCTTTGCGCGAGGGCGGAGTTTCAGCGCGCCACGCCAACCCGCAGGTTGCCCGATGGCAGGCTGAAGCACCGCCCTACCTCAGACCCCGGGTGATCCCTGTTGCCGGTGATATCCGATCATCGCCTGAAGCCGCTCGCCGATTCCCTCGGCCAGGAGGATCATCCGCTCGGCTGCCGCGGGTGGCAGGTAGATCCGGCAGTTGCGCCGCCACAGGTCGAGCCACGCGGAAAAATGCCCGGCCTCGAGTCCCAGCGGGAAGTGTCGCTGCGGCATGGGACCGCTGTAGTGGGGCGGTCCGCCCGTCGCGCCCGACCAGAAATCGGTGATCTTCTCCAGGTGCGCGGGCCAGTCGTGGATCTGCGCATTGAAGATGGGTCCGATGGCGTGGTGCTGCCGGACGTCGGCGTAGAAATGATGCAACAGTTTTTGCAACGCAGGCCGCCCGCCCATCAGGACGAACAAGGAATCAGGACGCGGATGGAAGGACATGGGTGCGCGGGCCGAGGGTTGAGAGCTGCACGTTGAGCATGAACGCCGATTTTGCCACAGAGGTCACAGAGGCCCAATCAGAGCCGAGCCGGAGGCGGGCGCTGCGACTGTCTTGGGCGTTACGCGATGAACAGGTTTGTCCAAGGACCGAGCCTCCGTGTCCTCCATGTCCGCCGTAGGCTCGGCGAAGGTGGATGTGTCGGAGCTCTGTGCTCTCTGTGGCTACATCGGAATCCAGGCCAACCTGACGGATACCGAGTCGAGGGCACCGTTCGAGAGCCGGCTCTGTGTTCTCTGTGCCTCTGTGGTTCAAATGGATCGGCGTCCTGGTCATCAGGTCGCCCGCGTCCACAGTCCGTGGAAATGATGCACCGCGCCGTGGCCCGAACCGACCGAGCCACAACGGAGTGCTCTCGTGGGGCGGTGTGGGGGAAGGATTTCTGACGTTCACCGGGCTGGCGGTCGCCGGGTCTAAGGCGTAGGCTGCTGGCAATGATAGCCTCACCTTGGTTTCGCGGACTGTTGGGGACGATGGTCGTGCTGGGCTGCTCGATCCGGGCCGGCGCGCAGGCGTACACGTTTACCCAGTACTCGGGCACGGCGCTGCGCGGCAATGGGTCGTCGTCGCCGGCTTTGATCACCGGGCATCTCGTCTTCGACAACCAAGGCAGCATCTACCTCGATGATCTGAACAACCACGTGATCCGCCGGGTGTCGCCCGGCGGCGAGATGTCGCTCTTCGCCGGCAGCACCAGCGGCACGGTGGATGGTTTCGGTGCCGCCGTGAAGTTTGCCTACGCTTCGCTCGTCGGATTCGACCCGGTTGGCAATCTGCTGGTTTTTGACGGACAGGCCGGAACCTTGCGGCAGATTGCGCCGAACGGTCTGGTGACTACGCGGCTGCAGGTCAGGAGCGGTTCGAGTTACGACGCCCTGGCGCATGCCAGGATGGATGCGGCCGGGAATGTGTATGTCGCCAACTACTACGGACCGCAGGTGTACAAAGTCACTCCAAACGGCGCGATCTTGACGCTGGTCCAGCCCGGACAATCCCTGAACGCTGCCGTCAACGGGCTCGCGGTGGATCCGAACGGCGTGGTGTACCTGGCGGCCGGCGATCATACGATCCGTCGCCTGAGCGGCACCGGGGTGCTCGAGCTTTGGGCCGGCGCATCCGGGGTGAAGGGGAGCACGGACGGCTCTCGTCTCGACGCGCGGTTCAACCTGCCACTCTCGATTGAGGCCGATGCGCACGGGAATGTTTACGTCGGCGACGTGGAGAATCGGACCATCCGCCGGATTTCACCCAGCGGGGTGGTTTCCACCGTGGCCGGGACCGCCGGGCTGGCCGGCGTGATCGATGGCGCAGGAGCGGCGGCGCGCCTGGGAGCGCCCGGCGCGCTGTCCCTGCACCCGTCGGGGGAAATCTATTTCTTCGATCGGGCCAACGGGTCGATCCGTAGTGTGAGCGCCACGGGCGTGGTGAGGACGATCGCCCGCGATTTAAACGCGGCGGATGGACCGCTGGCCACGGCCAGTTTCAATTATGCGCTTCATCTGGCTACGGATGGCCTGGGCAATTTGCTCGTGGCGCAAATCGACGGGGTGCGACGTGTCTCGCCCGCGGGAGTGGTGACAACGCTGACCGCCAATCCGGCGGGCGAAGGCCAATTGTTGTTCACCGCCGAGGATCCGCGGACCATGCACCTCAGTGGCATCACGGCCGACGGCAGTGGCGGCGCCTATGTTACAAGCGTCACGCAGCATACGGTGATGCAGGTGAGCGCCGATCGGGAAGTGACGATTGTCGCCGGCATCCCCGATCGATCGGGCACGACCAACGGGCCCGGAAACGTCGCTTTATTCCACCAGCCGGGCGGAATCGTTCGCGACTCGAAAGGCAACCTGTTCGTGGCGGACACCGGCAACGCGGCGATCCGGAAGATCGCGCCGGACCGCGCGGTCACGCTTTTTGCCGGCCTCATGGGCGTAAAGGGGCAGGTGGACGGGGTGGGCACGGCGGCGCTCTTTACGTCTCCCCGCGCGCTGACGATCGACGGGCAGGACAATCTCTACGTCACCGATGCCGGGAGCATGGTGCGAAAGATCACGCCGGGCGGCGAGGTCTCCACGCTGGCGACCGGGTTCAATTTCCAGTGGAGCAGCGGGGACATTGCGGCGGACGCGCAGGGCAACGTGTTCGTCGCCGACAACGGCACCTATACGATCCAAAAGATCACCCCCGCAGGCGTCGTCAGCACGATCGGCGGTTTGAGAGGCGTTTGGGGAACGCTTGATGGCACCGGTTCCCGGGCGCGCTTCGCTGGCCCGTCCGGGATTGCCGTCGACGCGCAGGGAACGCTTTACGTGTCACAAAACACCAGCGCCGATTTCACGCTGCGCCGGGGCGTTCCCATCACCGTGCCGCCGACGTTCGTGCGCAGCCCCGAGTCGATGACCGTGCTCGCAGGAAGCTCGCTCGTGTTGTCGGCCTCGGCGCCTCATGCCGAGACGTTCCAGTGGTTTCGCAACGGCGTCCCCATCTCCGATGCATCCGACTCGACGCCGTCGATCGCGACTGCGAGCCCGGCGGTCACGGGCACGTTCACGGTCGTGGCGACGAATGCGGCAGGCTCGAACACCAGCCCGCCGTTCGTCATAACTCCCGTGGCCTCGAGCCAGCCGGGACGATTCGTGAACTTGTCGGTGCTGGCGCCGGCCAGCGCGGCCGAGATCGTCACGCTGGGATTCGTGAACGGCGGGGTGGGGAGCGCCGGACCCCAGCCACTGCTCATCCGCGGCCTGGGCCCGACCATTGTGCCGTTTGGGGTGGTCGACGCGTCGGCTGACCCTGTGCTCACGCTGTTCCGGCAGAGCACCGGCGCTGTCTTGCAGACGAACGATGACTGGGGTGGGGCGCAGGCCGTGGTGGCCGCGAATGCGGCTTTCACGGGCCTTCCTTTGCCCGACGCGGCCAGCAAGGACGCGGCCTTTGTTTCGTCGCTCACGTCGGGAGGCTATACCGTGCAGGTCACGGGAAAGAGCGCCGGATTGGGGCGAGTGTTGGCTGAGGTGTATGACGCCACGACCGCGCCGGACCTATCGCGCCCGCGCCTGTTGAACGTTTCCACGCGGGCAGCCATTGCCCTGCACGGACGCCTCACGATTGGGTTCTTTATTGACGGTGAAACGGCACGGACCGTCTTGTTGCGCGTGTCGGGTCCGGCGTTGAAATCCTTCGGCGTCGCTGACGTCATGCCCGACCCGCAGCTCACCTTGTACCGCGGCCAATCGGTGCTGCTGCACAACGATGGCTGGCGCGGCAATGCGCGGGTGAAAGCCGCGGCGGCGGCCGTGTACGCCTTCCCCATTGCGGACGAAACGTCCCATGACGCCGCGGTCCTGGTCACGCTGCCGCCCGGAGGCTACACCGTCGAGGCGGGCAGCGTGAGCGGTTCTCCGGGATCGGTGATCATCGAGGCATACGAAGTGCCGTAGCGGACAGACCCCGGGTGGGTTGGGCGGCTGTGCGTTCGACCAACACCCAAGCCTGCCCCCACTGCGGCGCGAGCGAGCGACCGCTCGCGACCCCTGTGAAAGGATCGAGGCTTCGTTTTTTGCGCCTCTTGCAGTGCTGTCCTGCAGCATCACCCCGTCTTGCGAGGATTTTTCACCTAGCTGGGTCTCGAACGTCCGTCCTTACGCAGGCGGGACGCCTACGCTACGGCGATCCCGCTGGATTGATTCGCGGCG
>JAEWKR010000041.1 GCA_023457715.1 Verrucomicrobiota bacterium | reverse complement strand
GATGTTCGATGTTCGATGTTCGATGTTCGATGTTCGATGTTCGATGTTCGATGTTCGATGTTCGATGTTCGATGTTCGATGTTCGATGTTCGATGTTCGACGTTCGATGTTCGACGTTCGACGTTCGATGTTCGATGTTCGATGTTCGATGTTCGATGTTCGATGTTCGGGGTTGAGCTACGGGCCGGAAATCCAATCCTGCTCCCATGTTCACGGGCATCGTCACAGGCACGTTTCCGGTGGTGGAGCTGAACCGACGCGCGGGCGCCGCATCCTTTGGCGTCCAGCTGGATGCTCGGCACGTTGAGGGCCTTCAGATCGGCGCGAGCGTTTCGCTGGAAGGCGTCTGCATGACCGTGACGAGGGTCGAGGGAACCCGTGCCTACTTCGATGCGTCGAGCGAGACGCTGGCCCGCACCACGCTGGGCCGCCTGCAGGACGGCACGCGAATCAACGTGGAACGCTCGGCCAAAGCCGGGGTGGAGATCGGCGGCCACGGCGTGAGCGGTCACGTCGACGGCATGGCCACGGTGGTGGCGGTGGACCGCCCGGAAAACAACTGCGTCCTGACCTTCGAGGTTCCGGAGGCCTACCGACGTTACGTGTTCAACAAAGGCTTCGTCGCCTTGAACGGCTGCAGCCTGACGGTCTGCGAATTCGACAAACGGACCGGCCGTTTCCGCGTCTACCTGATTCCCGAAACCCTGCGTCTCACCACGTTCGGCGAACTGCGTCCGGGCGACCGCGTCAACTTCGAGATCGACCGCCAGACCCAGATCATCGTCGACACCATCGACGCCGCGGTGGAGCGAGCGCTGGCTGGGAAAAAGCAATAGGCGATAAGCGGTAGGCGGTAAGCTCCCGGCCGCGCCGCGGCCGTGCTCGTCGCCCAAAGCCTATCGCCTAAAGCCTAATGCTTCCTCGGGATCAATCCCAGTAGCCTTCGTAGAAGCGCCAGGCGTTGCCTTCGGGCGCCCAACGCGGCGGGACCCAGACGGCGCCGGAGGACGGCGGGATTTCCCAATGGCCGGGGACCCACTGGTACGAGTTGCCGCGCCAGTGCCAGAAGCCCGCAATCCACACGTGGTTCGATGACGGACGCGGGGATGGGACTTCCTGCTGGGCCGCGGGGGGGTTCTGCATCACCACGATCGAGCTCGCACCGGTCGGGCTCGGAACCGCGGCAATGGTCGCGGGTGCCTGGGGTGCATAGACTTGAGTCGCGGGTTGCGTGTAGACGGTCGGCGCCGGGGCGACGGCCGGGGGAGGAGGCGGAGGCGCGGAAACGACATGCGATTCCGGATAACTAGCGCAACCGGCCAGGAGGCCGATCGCGCCACACGCGGCGATGGCGCACATCAAGGTGCGGGCGCGCGTTTGAGGAGTGGCCGGGTCTGAGCTTTTCATACTCAGCCCGCAGACTCCGGAATTGCATGGAGGTTCGCCTGACAACGGCATCGGAGAGATGGGGTTGCCAACCCAGGGGCGCTGCACGCTCCGGGGGATTTCAGATTTTAGATTTCAAAATTTCAGATCGGCTCTGAATCTGAAATTTGAAAGCTGAAAATTGCCGGCGAGCACGTGCCCCTGCTGAGTCTCCTCAGCATAGAGCCGCCTTATACGCCCGCGGCCCTTTACTTCGATGTCGCCGGCATTCCGGTCCGGGTTTGCGTCTCCCGCCGCGCTCGGCTTCGTTGACGGAAAATCATGCAACGTACTCTCGTCAAAGACGCGCTGGTGGCGGAGGGCCCAACCGATTCGATCCAACTCGAGGGCTGGGTGCGCACCCGCCGCGATGCGAAAGCCTTCTCGTTCATCGAGCTCAACGACGGCTCGTCGTTCAAGGGCATCCAGGTGATCGCCAATGCCACGCTGCCGGATTACGCGCAGATTGAAAAGGTCACCACGGGGGCCTCACTCCGCGTGGTCGGCAAGCTGGTGCCGTCGCAGGGCCAGGGCCAGAAATGGGAGGTCGTCGCCGACGGTTTCACGGTGGTTGGCGAAGCCGATGCGACTTATCCGCTGCAGAAGAAAGGCCACTCGCTGGAATTTCTCCGCGAGATCGCCCACCTGCGGCCTCGCTCCAATCTGTTCAGCGCGGTGTTCCGCGTGCGCAGCCGGCTCGCCTTCGCCGTGCACGAATTTTTCCAGTCCCGCGGTTTCTTCTACGTCCACACCCCGATCATCACGTCCAGCGACTGCGAGGGCGCCGGCGAGATGTTCCGGGTGTCCACGCTCGACCCGAAAGACCCGCCGAAGAACGAGGACGGCAGCATCGACTACAAGCAGGACTTTTTCGCCAAGCCGACGTACCTTACCGTCAGCGGCCAGCTCGAGGCGGAGATCTTCGCCTGCGCCCTGTCCAACGTGTACACGTTCGGCCCGACCTTCCGCGCCGAGAATTCCAACACCTCCCGGCACGCCGCGGAGTTCTGGATGATTGAACCGGAAATGGCGTTCTGTAATCTCGAAGGCGACATGGCGCTGGCGGAGGATTTCGTGAAGCACCTCATCCGCGACGCCAAGGAGCACTGCGCCGCCGATCTCGAATTCTTCTCCAAGTTCGTCGACAAGGAGCTGCTCAAGCGCCTCGACTTCGTGCTGGAGCGTCCGTTCCAACGCTGCACGTACACGGAGGCGATCGAGATCCTGGAGAAGAGCGGCCGGACATGGGAGCATCCCGTCAAGTGGGGCGACAACATGCAGAGCGAGCATGAGCGCTTCCTGGCGGAGGAACACTTCAAGTGCCCCGTGACCGTCTACAATTACCCGCGCACGTTGAAGCCGTTCTACATGCGGGTGAACGAGGATGGAAAGACCGTCGCGGCGATGGACCTGCTGGTGCCCGGCATCGGCGAGATCATCGGCGGCAGCCAGCGCGAGGAGCGGCTCGACATCCTCCGCGAGAACATGGCCCACCACCACCTCAACGAGAAAGACTACTGGTGGTATCTCGATCTGCGCCGGTTCGGCACCGTGCCGCACGCAGGGTTCGGCCTCGGTTTCGAACGCATGCTCATGTTCGTCACCGGCGTCGGCAACATCCGCGACGTGATCCCGTTCGCCCGCACGCCCGGGACGGCGGAGTTTTGAAAGTGAAAGTGAAAGTGAAAGTGGGAAGCCGCTGACGCGGCTGGCTCAGACCACTTTCACTTTCACCCTCACTTTCCCTTCCCCACTTCCGTCCGCTTCCCGCCGTTGGCGGCGGAGGCGTAGATCGCTTCGATGATCGCCAGGTCGCGCCGGCCCATGGCGCCGGCGACGACGGACGGGCGGTCCTCCTTCACGCTGAGCGCGAACTCGTCCATCTGCAGCGCCTGCTGGTTGACCCGCGGGAAGTTCATCGGCCCTTCGCTGGTCCGGCCGGCCAGCGGACCATAGGTGTACGCGGTCGTCAGCTCCGCCCAGCCACGTTCCGCTTCGATCCGGAAGTTGTTCGCGTTTTCCTGGTAGCTCGTGCGGCCGTGGGCCACGAGGCCGTTCTCGAATTCCATCGTGAACTCGATGGTCTCCTCGACGTCGACGTAGATATCCGGGCGCTTTTTCGGATGCTCGCGTGCCGTCACCGCGACCGGCGTGGCATAAGGCCCGCCCGGCTTCGGCATCCCTCCGGCGGCCATGCAGCCGGCCTGGATGACGTAGACACCCAGATCCATCAGGGGACCGCCGCCGGCCAGCTTCCGCTCGGAGCGCCACACCTTGCGATCGTTCACAAAGGAGAAGCCACCCGACATCTTCGCCACGCGACCGAAGGGTTTTTCATCCACGACCCGCATCATCTCGCGGTTGTACGGATCCTGATACAGGCGGTAACCCATCCCGAGCTTGCGACCCGCCGCCTTGCACGCGGCAATCATCGCATCGCACTCGGCGACACTGATGCCCATCGGTTTCTCACAGATGACGTGCTTGCCGGCCCTGGCAGCGGCAATCGTGTGTTCAGCGTGAAGCGCGTTCGGGGTGACGACGTAGACGATGTCGATGTCCGGATTATCCGCGAGCCGGGCCATCGTGTCGTACGAGTAGACGGCCTCCTCGGGGAAACCGTACTCGAGCGACCAGCGGCGACCCTTGGACGCGTCTCCGGTGACGACGCCTGCCAGCCGGCAGTGTTTCGTCTCCCGCAAAGCCGGCCCGAGTTGTCCTTTGCTGTAACCGCCGAGGCCGACCAGGGCGATGCCGAGTTTTCGGTCTGCGGGGGTCGAGGCGGCACGACCGAAGGAGGGCAGCATAAGAGCGGCGGCACCGAGCGAGACCTGGCCTAGAAACGCGCGGCGCGTGGGGCGATGAGGAGTGTTCACGGAGGGGATGGGAAAGGCAGAACGCAGGAGGAAGTCCTGCGTCGGGAGGCGCTTACGGTTGCCAAAACCTCTCCAAATTCAAGCAGCTGACACAGAGGCCATGCGGGCGGCTCGCCCGCAACGACCACGTTGGTGCACAGATGGACCGCGGGCGGCTCGCCCGCAACGACCGGCCCTACCCTACTCTGCCTTCTTGCGCGGGGCGCGGGGGCGCCGGGGCTTTTTGGCCGGCGCTTTTTCGGCGGTGGCTGCGGCGGTGGAATCGTCGGTCGGGGCGTCCGCGGCCTCACCGTCGGCGTCCGCATCGTCGGCCTTCGAAGCCGCCGGCTCCCCGGCGTCCGGGGGGACGAGGGCGGCCGCAGGCGCGATGGCCGCCTCGGTCACCGCAGCCGCCACCACCGGGGCCGTCGCCGCCGGAACCACTTCGGGCGCCGGGATGGCCTCCGCGGCGGAGGTTTCGGGCGGAGCGGAGAAGGGCGCATCGCTCGCGACCGTCAGCCTGATCGTGTCCGCGCCGGCCGAGGTTTCCGCGGCCGGGGCCGGAGCGGTCCCGTCGACGGCACTCGATTCAGACGACGCGGAAGCGGACGCCGCTTCCCCGGGCTTCTTTTCGCGGCCATTGATCCAGACGTTGCCGCGGGAGTCCGTGTTCACCCACCAAATGCTGCCATCGAGTTCCACGTTCGTGGGCTTCTCGTTGCTCGATTGCGGGACGACGAGACCCAGGGCCTTGAACGCCTCCACCAGATCGGCCTCACGCACCTTGAGAGCGCGCGAGAGAAAGCTGGCGCTGCCGGAGCCGCCCGGGCCGCGCCGATTGCGACGCATGAACGGGCGGATCTTCTGCAGCAACTCGGTGCCGGCGGGCAGCGGTTGCAGCTCCTCGGCGGGAACCTCCGCGGACGCGGCACCGGCCGAGCCCTCGGTTGCGCCTTCGGCGGCCGGCGCTGCGGCGCCATCGGCGTTCGCTTCGGCCCGCGCTTCCTGACGGCGATTGCGTTCTTCCTGGCGCGCGGCCTCGCGGGCGGCGCGTTCCTCCTGCCGTTGCGCCTCCTGCTTGCGACGCTCCTCCTGCTTGTCAGGCTTCGGCGGCTCCTCTTCCACGACCGCTTTCTGCGCCTTGACCGGCCGGAACACCGGGCGCGGCTTTTCCTTGGTGTTGATCCAGAGTTCGCCGCGGCGGTTGATGTTGATCCAGTAAAGGTCGCCCTCGAATTCGAGGTACTCGGCCTTGGCGTCCTCGTCCGCGGGAATAGTGAAGCCGCACTCCTCGAGCGCGCCTTTCAAATCCTCTTCCGACTGGTCCCACTTTTTCGCGAGATAGTCCACGCCGACGGACATGCCCGGGCCGCGCTGATTGCGGCGCATGTGGGGCTTGATCGCATCGAAGAAGGTGGGGAGCTCGTCCTCTTCCGCCGCGGTGAGCTTGTCCCAGTCGTCCTCCTCCTTCTCGTCCTCCTCGTCGTCGGCGTCCCGCGAGGTGTCGATGGGCTTGCGGAAGCCATCGTCGGGGGCGGCTTTTTCCTCGATGAAGCTGGCCGGACGTTCCTCGGTCGCCGCAGTCGAGGTGGCGGCCTTGAACTTGGCCTCGAATTCAGCGCGGAGCTTCTCCGCCTCCGCCTTGGCCGCCGCCGCAGCCGCATCCTGGAGCGTCCAATCACGCTGCGTCGACCGACGGGCCAAACCGGTAAACACCAGAAAGTTGTCGGGCTGCGTGTGAAACTCGACGATCTCCCACTCCTCGCGACCGAGGTCGTTGAGGAACTTTTCCAGCAGGGCCGGCGAGGCGAATCCGCCCCGGCCGCTGGTGATGATCTTGTATTCCCAAAGTGACATAGATTTCCTGCGCCGTGCGCGGACGCCACCCATCACAGAAGCGTGGCCGGTTGCCCAGCATTAAATCACCTGCCCATCGGGTGTTTACCGAGATGGCCCGGGGAATATTTGGGACCGCGTGGCGGGCGCCCGCACCGCCCCGTCCGCGACGCTTGCTAACTCCCTGACGCCGCTGCGAGGATGCCCCTCCCCCGGATGCGAAGCCCCGCCTTTTTTTCCGCCACCTTGCTGAGCACGCTTTTCAGCTGTGCCGCCGTCCTGGCGGCGACGGAACCCACCCCGCCCGTGGAGCAGCTGGACTCGGTCAACGTGACCACCGAGGCCTACCAACCGGTGCAGCCCGACGTCCCGGCTTCCGGGCTGAAGCTCCTGGGCCTGGAACTGGGGCCGCCGCCGGACTGGCCCGTCCGCCTGGGCCCCTACGTCGTCACGGCGTCGCGCCTGGCCCAGGTGCCGGAGCGTGTCGCCGCCTCCGCCTTCACCCTGGACGCCGGGTCGTTGCAGCGACAGCCGACCGTGACCACCGACGCCGCCTTGCGCAGCGTGCCGGGCTTCAGCCTCTTTCGCCGCAGCGACAGCTTGACGGCGAACCCGACGGCCCAGGGCGTTTCGCTGCGGGGCCTGGGCCCGAGTGGCGCCAGCCGTTCGCTGGTCCTGCTCGACGGAATCCCGCTCAACGATCCGTTCGGGGGCTGGGTCAACTGGAGCCAGCTGCAGCGCGACCTCATCGCGCGAATCGAGATCGTGCCGGGCGGCGGGGCGACAGCCTGGGGCAACGCCGCACTGGGCGGGGTGATGCAGGTGTTTCTGCATCCGCCGCGAACGGAAACCCTGGTCGTGGATCGTCCGCCGGCACCGATGAGCTGGGCCCAGCGGGGCACGGCGGAGTTCTCCGCCTGGGCGGGAGATTTCGAGACGCGTGCCGTGGCCGCCGTCCTCAACCACCCCGTGCCGCGGGGCATCGTGCAACTGCTCGCGGAAAACTTCTCCACCGGCGGGTTCCGCACCGTCGCGCCGGAGCGCCGCGGTGCGATCGACGTACCCGCCTGGACGCGTCACCGCTCCGGCTCGCTTACCTGGCGCCACTCCCTCGCCGCGCAGGCAGAGCTCTCCGTCTTCGTGCGGGGGTTCGACGAAACCCGAGGCAACGGGACGCCTTACCAGCGCAACGCCACGCGCGCGACCGTGGCCGGCGTGCAGGTCGCCGCGCAACCGAGTGAGACCGTGGCCTGGAATGCGGCGGCCTACGTTCAGGACCAGGTCTTCTCCAGCACGTTCAGCGCGGTGAACGCGACCCGCACGGCCGAGACTCCGGCGAGCGATCAGTACGCGGTCCCCGCGACGGCGGGCGGGCTGAGCTGGACGGGCGCGTGGACCCACCCCTCGGGCGCCGTCACCGGCGTCGGAGTGGATGCCCGCACGGTACGCGGCGAAACGCGCGAGTTTTACAGCTATGCCGCCGGCGAATTCACCCGCGAGCGCGCGGCCGGCGGCAGACAGGCCTTTGCCGGCGTGTTCGTCAGCCAGCAACGGCCGCTGCACCCCGGCCTGCGCGCGACCTACGGGTGGCGCGTCGACGGATGGCGCGACGAAGCGGGCCGCCGCCGCGAACGAATCCGCGCGACCGGAGCCGTGACGCGCGAGGACGAGTATGCGCCGTCCGACGACGTGGAGCTGAGCCCGAACCTGGGAGTGGTCTGGACGCCCGCGCCGGCGTGGCGGGTTCGCGCCCATGCCCAGCGCGCGTTTCGGCGGCCCACGCTCAACGAGCTTTACCGCCCCTTCCGCCAGGGAGCGAACGTGACGGAGGCCAATGCCGCCCTGAAAACGGAACACGTGACGAGCGCCGAAATAGGGCTCGAATGGCGGCGCCCGGGCCCGGTGCTCCGGCACCCAAAAGGCCTTGCGCCGGTTCGCGAGGAGGGCGGTGCTTCAGCCCCCAGCCCCGGAGCAGCCAGCGGGGCAGTCACCCTCTTCTGGAACGAACTCGACGACGCGGTCGCGAATGTGACCGTCGCTCGCGGACCCGGCACCTTCCCGCTGTTCGGTACGCTCCCCGCGGGCGGCGTGGGTCGCCAGCGGCTGAACCTCGAGCAGCTCCGGGTCCGCGGAGTCGAAGCCAGCGGGACGTGGACCCCGCTGGCCAACGTGCAGCTGTCCGGCGCGTTCCTGTACAGCGATGCGACGGTCCGCTCGGCCGCGATCGCGCCGCACCTGGTGGGCCGGCGGCTGGCCCAGGTGCCCCGGGTTTCGGGCACCCTTGGCGCGACCTGGCGGGCGCCCGCGGGATTCGTCGTGACGCCGCAACTACGGTGGATGGGGGGACAGTTCGAGGACGACGAAAACGCCCTGCGGCTCGGAGAAGTCGTGGTGGTGAATCTCGGGGTGACCCGGGCGTTCGGCGAGCGGCTGGAGTTTTTCGCCACGGTGGAGAACGTGACAGATGCCCGCATTGAGACGGGGCGCAGCGTGGAGGGAGTGGTGAACGTCGGCACGCCGCGGTTCTTCGTCGGCGGTTTGCGCGCGCGATTTTGACCCACCGGTAGCGCGGGTGGCAGGGGCGGGCGGGCCGCGGGCGGTGCGGGCGGACACGAAGCCCGGGGGCGGGCGGGCCGCCCGCGGTCCACTCCTGGGGCAGCCGCAGCCGGGGCCGACAGTTGCACACGGTCGCTCTCGCTGCCATCTTCACCCCACTCCCCTCACCCACCATGCTCATCCGCACACCGAAGGATTGGGAACTGCCGGAGCGCGCAGCCACCCCGGAGTCAGACTACCGCGCGTCCCGCTCGGCGAAGGATGCGTTGCGGACACGCCGCGCGTTTATCAAAGGCCTCGGCGCCGGTCTGGCGGGAGCTGCGCTTCTGCCCGGCCTGCACGCCGCGACGGCCGGGTTCCCGTCGCAGAAAAATCCGGCGTTCCAGGACGCGTCGCTCAAGCCCACGAGCTACGACCTGATCACCAGCTACAACAATTTTTACGAGTTCGGCACCGGGAAGGACGATCCCAAGCCCAACGCCGCAAACTGGAAAACCGAACCGTGGACCGTCGAGATCGGGGGGCTGTGTCGAAACCCGGCCAAACTCGACGTGAACGCACTCATTGGAAAACTGGGCGGCATCGAACAACGCATCTATCGTTTCCGCTGCGTCGAGGCCTGGTCGATGGTGATTCCCTGGGACGGTTTTCCGCTTCGAAAACTCGTCGCTCTCGCCGAGCCCACGGAAGAGGCGAAGTACGTCAAGTTCACCACGGTCCTCGACCCCGCCAACATCGCAGGCCAGCGCCGGGCCACGCTCGACTGGCCTTACGTGGAAGGCCTGCGGATGGACGAAGCGATGCACGAGCTCTCGTTCATCGCCACGGGCATCTACGGAAAGCCGATCCCAAACCAGAATGGCGCGCCGCTGCGGTTGGTCGTGCCCTGGAAGTACGGGTTCAAGTACGGAAAATCGCTCGTGAAGATTGAATTTGTCGCGGCCCAGCCGGCCAACACCTGGAATGTGATGGCGCCGCACGAGTATGGCTTCTTCGCGAACGTGAATCCCAAGGTCGACCATCCCCGCTGGTCGCAGGCGAGCGAGCGGGTCATCGGCGCCGGTGGCCTCTTGGGCAGCCGGCAGCGCACGCTCATGTTCAATGGCTACGAGAAGCAGGTGGCATCCCTGTACGAGGGGATGGACCTGCGCAAATTCTACTGAAACATCTGTGGCTGCGACTTCATGGTTGGTCTGGCTGGCGATCGTCCTGCCGGGGCTCTGGCCGGTTTGGCCGCTGTTCGTGGCGCAGGACCCGAGTGCACTGGCGGATCCGCTTAAGCTGATCCTCCATCACTGGGGCCTGATGGCGTGCCTGTTGCTCGTGGCCGTGCTGACCTTCACGCCCTTGCGCGTGCTCTTTCGCGGGAACGCCCTCGTACTCGCGCTCAACCGGCATCGGCGTCTGGTGGGCGTGAGTTCCGCGGTCTATGCTCTCCTGCATTTCGCGGTGCACGTCTTGTATGAAGGCGGGGCCGACCCGCAGTTCATTCCCGACATCGTTCGCGCGGTGGTCGAGAAGCCGTTTCAACTCACGGGGCTGATCGCATTGAGCGTGTTGCTGGTGCTCGCGCTCACGAGCCCGCACGCGGTGCTGCGCCGGATGGGTGCGAAAAGGTGGAAGGCACTGCACCGGCTCGCCTACGTCGCCGTTGCGCTGGTCGCGTATCACCAGGTCGCCGCCCACAAGGTGTTCCCGATGCAGGTGCTGTGGATTTTCGGGCCGCTCGGGGGGTTGGAAGTGGCGCGGGTGTGGGTGCTGAAGAAAGGGGCCATCAGGACCTGACGGAAGGGACGACAGGACCGCTCAAGACGACCGTCCGGCGGGGATTGAGTACGTTGTCCCGCGTTTACGCGGAATCCGGTGAAACGCCGAGCAAGGCATTCCGCGTAAACGCGGGACAACGTACCCAAGCAAAAGGCAGTCCCTTTCGTCCTTAGCCGGAACTATGCAGACGGATTAACCACGAATGGACACGAATGAACACGAATGGGAGAGGAAACCCGATGCAGCCCGTCCGTAGTCCCGCTCACTGTTTGGTGCCTACGCGGAAGTGATGATTTTTCCAGGTCTTCATTCGTGTCGATTCGTGTCCATTCGTGGTTAACTGAATCGTTCCGGCTTAGGTCCCTCTGGTCCCCTTTCAGAGCCCCAACTCCTCCCGCACATAACGCACCGGCGGGCTGCCTCGGGAGAGCACGGCGTCGTGGTAGGCCTTCAGGTTGAAGGCGGGACCCTGTTTCCGCTCGGCCGCGGCGCGCATCTCGTCGTGCTCCAGCGCGCCGACGAAGTAGGTCGAGAGCTGCGTGGAGCTCTGGCAGGCGCGGCGCCACTTCCCGACCGCCTCCCCTTCCTCCTGGAAACCGCGGTCCATCATCAACGACAGCGCTTCGCGTTCGGTCAGCGCCCCCATGTGCAGCTTCTGGTCGAGCATCGCATTGATGATCGCGCGCACCCGCATCTTGAGCTGCTGCATCCGCACCGCCGGCCCCCCGTACCCTGCGTCGGCCATCACGCGCTCGGAATACACCGCCCAACCCTCCACGAAGGTGCCGCTGCCCCAGATCGCCCGCACCAGGGTGCGCCCGCGATACCGGTTCGACCACGCGAGCTGGACGTAATGGCCGGGCATCGCCTCGTGGATCGTCAAGTCGTGCAACATGAAGTCGTTGTATTCACGAAAGAACGACTCCTTACGGTCGGGAGTCCAGTCGGCCGGCGTGGGGGAAACCTTGTAGAAGGTCTTCCCCTGCGGTTCCAACGCACCGGGGGAATCACAGTACGCCACGGCAACGCCCCGCTGAAACTCGGGCAGCTCGATGATCTCCAGCGGCGCGTCCGGCAGCGTCACCAGTTCCTCGCGGCGGACAAACCGGGTGGCGTCCGCCGTGATCTCCTTCACCCGTGCGAGCACCGTCGCGTCGTCGGAATGTTTCTCGGCCAGCCGGTTGAACACGGTGCGGATCACGTGGGGCCGGTCCTCGATCTGCGCGGGCTGCGCGGACGGATGCGCCTCCCGGTACAACGGCAGGGCCGTGTCGTACAACGCGTTCGTGGCCGCCGTCAGTTCCCGCTCGGCGGCCGCCAGGATTTCCTCGGGTGTCAGCTCCGAATCCAGGGTCAATCGCAACTTGCGGCGAAACCGCTCCGCGCCCAGCCGGAAATCGCCGTCGGCGTGGGGCAGCACTTCGTTCTGCAGCCAGGTCCGATGCTGTTCCAGCGCCTTGATGGCATTCATCTGCGCCGCGGCAAACGGGGCTTCGTGCTGGGGCGCCTCCGCGCGCAGGGGATCCAGGCCGCTGCGCACCAGCTCGATCGTGCCCGCGGTCTGGCGGATGGCCGTCTCCGTGTGAATCTTCGGGGGGTGGCGCAGATTCGCGCGGATCTGCCGGAGGACCCGCGGCAGGGCCTCGAGCCGTTTCACGGCGGCGCCCAGCCGGACATCCGGAGGCGCGAAATCGCGCGCAATGAGGGCGAAGAGGGCATCCCCAAGGCTCGCATTGTACGACAGCGGATCCCATTCGAATGGTTTCTCCTCCTCCAGCGAGAACAGGATCAGCCGCAGCTGGGTGCGAAGGATCTGCGCGTCAGTCCGGTTACCCACACTGAGCTCCGCGAGCGGGATCCGCTCCAGGGCTGTCAGTTCGGCGCGAACGCGCTTCGCCTCCGCCGCCCGCGCGTCAGCACTGTAGTCGGTCAGCTGCCCGTCGAAGCGATGGTCGCCGAGCGCGGTGGCGCTTTCCGGATGCGTGCGGAGATAAGCCTCCACCGCCTCGCGGGCGAGGGCCTCGAAAGCGGCATTCGCCTCGGCTGCGGCCATGGGCGAGAGGGGGGCGAGCAGGAAACAGAGCGCGAGGAGTGCGCGACGCGGCGGCAACAGGAGAAAGCGCATGCACCAAAAGGATATGCGGAGGCTCGAATTCTCAAGGCGCGAACAGGGGGACGCGCGCCCGCCGAAGCGCCATAGGGCGTCGACCCGATGAACCACCGGACGAAACAGCGGTCAGTCGCCCCGCAACTCCATATAACCCTATGAAAAGCTCTCTCTTACTGATCGCCGCCGCGTCGCTCGCCGTCGTTGGCTGCTCGAAGGGCACCCATAGTGCCGACACGACCGCCGCTGACACGCACGCGTCGACTTCCGCGGATTACACCGCCACGGGCAACGCCACCGTTGCCGCCAATCAAACCGCCCGCGATATCGACGCCTCCATGCGCGAGGCCGGCCGCGATATCCGCAACGCCGCCGAGCGCACCGGCGACAAGATCGAACGCGGCACCGAGCGCATGGGCGACAAGCTCGAGCGCGCCGGTGACCGGGTGGGCAACGATCTCGAGAACGCGGCCCGCTCCACCAAGAACGCCCTGAGCAACGCCGCGGACAGCGTCGCGACCTCCGCCCGCATCACCGAGTGGAAGCTCTCGCAGACCGACCTCCAGGCTGACCTCGCGGCCGGCCGTGAGATCGTCCGCACGAAGGCGAATGCCGCTGGCGCGCCGACCGGGTCGACCGACAAGTCGATGATCGAGAGCATGGTCAAGGGCCGCATCGAGGCCGACAGCCAGCTCGCCGCGCTCGACCTCGACATCGAGGCGGAAGGCGCGGGCCATATCGAACTCGAAGGCAAGGCGAACTCCGCCGACCAGATTGGCCGCGCGATCGCGCTGGCCCTCGACACCGAGGGCGTGACCAAGGTCACCTCGAAGGTGAAGCTGAACAAGTAACCCTTTTCCGGCGGCGACGCTGGAGAAATACGAGGACCCGCGGTGCCAATCGGCGCCGCGGGTTTTTTTGCGGACGAAATGGGGAGGGTTAAGGGACCGACGGGACGTCCAAGGAACACGAAGAGCCACGAATCCAGGACGAGGGGCAAATCGTGCGCGGTGCAAGATGACGGCGGCGGAACCCTGCGTTGTGCATGGTCCGGCGGCTCCGACCCCACGTCCGCCGATTCAGGGCCGCCGATTTTCCCGGGCGCAGGTCCGTGGCGCAAGCCCCTCCGCGGGAGTCAGGTGCGTCGCCCGGGCGACGTGGGGCGGCCGGCCGTCCCCGGCGTAGCATCAAACCCCCGTTCTGTGAGCGCGAACCGAGGCGAAGCCCGGCGGTCAGTCGCCCGGCAACTCAAAACCCGCCTATGAACAAATCCATCCTGTTTCCGATCGCCCTGGGGATTGTGCTGAGTGGCTGCAGTAGCAGCACCCGCTCCTCAGATACCGAGACCACCGCTTCCACGACCACCGGTGTTTACAACGATACGACCACCATGTCCACGAGCGGCGGCGCCTCGGTGAACGGCGCCACCGCGTCCGCATCGACCGCCCCGGCCCCGAATTACAATTCCACCACGAATTACAATTCGACCAACTCGAGCGTGAACCACGCAAACTCGAGCACGGCGTCGAATTACAACACGGCCACCGGCTCGGCGTCCACGGCCCCGACCACGAGCGGCTCGTACAGCAGCAGCATTGACCAAAGCCAGAGCGCCTCGGCCAGCGGGTCCCTGAGCGGCTCGGCTTCCGCCAGCGGCTCCGTCGCGGCCACCGACACCACGTCCGCCACCGGCGCGAACAGCGGTTTCGCGAGCTCCAGCAGCCCGTCTTCGTCCTCGTCTTCGATCTCCTCCACCACCGATGCGAGCAGCAGCTCGTCGGCGGACAGCAGCGCGATGGCCAGCAATGACTCGTCGAGCGTTTCCGGTGCCAGCTCGTCCTCGCCGTCCTCCTCCTCGACCGACACCACGAGCGCGACGGGCAGCAGCAGCGGATTTGCCAGCACGGGCAGCACCTCGGCCGGCAATGCGACGACGTCGTCGACCACCGACTCGAGCAGCAGCTCGATGAGCTCGGTCGCGAGCAACGACTCGGCCAGCACCTCGAGCGCCGCGTCGTCTTCCCCGTCATCCTCGGGGTCGGACACGACCAGCTCGACCGACAGCAGCAGTGGCTTCGCGAGCACGGGCAGCACCTCGGCGGGCAATGCCACGACCTCTTCGACCACCGACGCCAGCAGCAGCTCGATGGCGAGCAACGACAGCTCGAGCCTCTCCGGCTCCGCGTCGGCTGCCCCGTCCTCGTCGTCTTCGGACACCACGAGCAGCCAGACGGGTTCGAGCAGCGGGTTCGCCAGCACGGGTGACGCGTCGAGCACGAGCTCGACGACTTCGCCGACGACCGGCACCAGCGACGCTTCGAGCGCCGTGGCGAGCACGGACTCGACCTCCGGCGCCACCTCGAACGCGACGTCGACGACCAGCACCTCGAGCAGCGACGCTCTCGCGGCCAACAGCACGTCCTCGCAGGCGACCAGCACGGACGCCACCGCCTCGGGCACGGCGAACGCCAGCAGCACGTCCCCGACCGGCACGGAGAGCGGCTTTGCCAGCTCCGGCAGCGCCAACAGCTCGACCTCCACGACGGATTCCTCGATCTCCGGCAGCTCGAGCACCACGGGCGCCGTCGCCAGCAATGACTCGAGCTCGACCGTGACCGGCAATGCGACCTCCGCGACCTCGGGCGACGCCACCGTCACCACGGGCGCCGCGGTCGGTTCCGGCAGCCTGGCCGCCACGGGCGACGTCTCGACCAAGATCACCCAGTGGAAACTCGCCCCCACGGACATCCAGTCGGATCTCGATCAGTCCACCACGATCGTTCGCACCCGTGAGATCGGTGCTGGCGCGCCGACGGGCTCGATGGACGACTCGGTCATCATCACCCTCGTGAAGAACAAGCTTCAGGCCGACAGCGAGCTGTCATCGCTGGACCTGGACGTCGACGCGAAGAACGGTGAAGTGACTCTGAAGGGCAAGGCCCAGTCCGCCAACCAGGTCGGCCGCGCGATCGCGCTCGCTCTCGACACGGACGGCGTGACCAAGGTCAGCTCCGACATCAAGGTCGCGGCGCAGCAGTAACCTTCCTGCCAGCGCCCGCCTTACAAAACCCCCGCCGTTTCGGCGGGGGTTTTTTGTAGGCGGAGGCGCTGGGATCTGAAATTTGAAATTTGAGATTTGAGATGAGGCAGATTTAGCGCCGCAGCTTCAACTGCCCTCCGGCCCTCTGGCCCTCTGGCCCTCCGGCCCTCCGGCCCTCCGGCCCTCTGGCCCTCTGGCCCTCTGGCCCTCTGGCCCTCTGGCCCTCTGGCCCTCCGGCCCTCCGGCCCTCCGGCCCTCCGGCCTTCTGCTTCGCACCGCTCCTTCAATTCGGCTCGACGGTCAGCGGCGCGCTCGACAACTCTGGCCGCGATGCCCGGCCTGATTTCCGCGTACCGCCGCAGTCTACCCCTCTTCGCCTCCCTGCTCGCGTTCGCCGGTTGCAGTGCCAGTAGTCCGCCCCGGAAACCCACCGCCGCCCCGCGCACGCCCCCGGTCTTCTACACGCCGCCGGCGAGTTTCGCGACGCCTTCTGTCGCCCCCAAGCCGGCGAATGTGATGCTGGGCATCGATGTGCTGGAAGCGGACGGCTTTGCAGCGGTCAAGGGCAAGCGGATCGGGCTCCTCACCCACCCGGCCGGCGTCAATCGCCGGGGCGTCAGCACGGTGGAAGTCCTGCGCCGCGCGCCCGGCGTGAAGCTGGTTGCGCTCTTCGGGCCCGAGCACGGCGTTTATGGAGATTTCAAGGCCGAGGTGAACTTCGGCGATGCGATCGACAAGCGCACCGGGTTGCCGATGTATTCGGTTTACAGCGCTCCAGGGCGACGGCCCACCAAGGCGATGTTGCGCGGGCTGGATGCCGTGGTGGTGGATCTGCAGGACATCGGCACCCGCAGTTACACCTTCTCGAGCGCGATGAAGCGGATGATGGAGGGCTGCTTTGAGCATGGCGTCGAAGTGATCGTACTCGACCGGCCCAACCCGCTGGGCGGGCTCAAGGTTGACGGCCCGCTGCTGGACGCAGCGTATGCCACGAACAACTACGTCGGCGCGTTTCGCGTGCCGTATGTGCACGGCCTCACGATCGGGGAGCTGGCGCGGATGGCCAAGGACCTGCATCCGCCCGGGGGGCTGGAGATCAAGGAGGCGCTGCGCGTGCGCGGGAAGCTGACGGTCATCCCGATGCGCGGATGGAGCCGGTCCATGCGCTGGCCTGAAACCGGCCTGCCCTGGATCGCGACCTCGCAGATGATCCAGGATTTTTCAGCCGTCATGGGCTACCCGATGGTGGGGCTGGGCACGTACGTCAGCCGCACGGAGAACTTCGACATCGGCATCGATCATGGCGTGGGGAAGATGTACGCGTTCCGCGGACTCTCGGCCCGGACGGCCAAGCCCGACGCCCTCGAAAAGGAACTCAAGGCGCTGGACCTGCCGGGCCTGCGGTTCTTTCGGGTCAGCGCGCCGGACAAGGAAGGAAAGCCGGCGATCGGCCTGTTCGTCGAGATCACCGATTATGACGCCTGGCGACCCGTGGAGCTGAATTTCCATCTCATGAAGATCGCCTGCAAACTGGACCGGCGAAACCCCTTCGCGCCGGTGCGCGGCCGCAGCTTCAATGGATTCCTGAAACACATGGGCTCCGCGGAGTTCCTCGCCGCCCTCCAGCGCGACGGCGCCGGCGTCGACGTCGAGGCCTTCGTCCGCCGCTGGCGCCAGCAGGCGACGGTGTACCAGCAGCAAAGCCGGAAGTACTGGCTGTACCGGTGAGGGGGCCCCAGGTCAGCGTTTCCGGTCCGCCAGGAGCGTTCGCAACTGCTGCTTGGCGCGGTAAAGCCGCGTTTCGACGCCGCGCTCGGAGCAGCCGACGACGGCGCTGATTTCGCGGTAGCTGAGGTGCTCGTAATGGTAGAGCAGCACGACGGTGCGCTGGTCGTGGGGGAGTTGGTCGATGGCCTGACGCACCGCGGCGCCGGACTCGTCGCGTTCCATCAGCTCGCCGGGCGTGGCCGCGCCCGCAGGGAGCTCCGCCACCGTGGCATCGAGGCTGCTTTCCGGGTGGCGGGTCCGCCAGCGGTGGCGGTTGTGGCACAAATTCGCCAAGGTGGTGAACAGCCACGCTTCGATCCGCGTGTCGTCCCGCAGCCGCTGGCGATGATGAAAGAGCCGGACGAACGTCTCCACGACCACATCTTCCGCGTCCTCGTTCTGATGGAGATAGCGCCAGGCGAACGCATAGAGCGGCCGCTGCAGCCGCGCGACCAGCTGGTCGAACGCGGCATCATCCCCGGCGCGAATCGCCGGAAGGAGGGTATCGGCCGGGGGCTCGGCGTTCACCGCGAGGCTAGTCGGCGATTGAACCATCGGGTTGGCTGAACGCCGGCCCCAGCAGGTCGAGATACCGTTCGCGTTGCTCCGGGCTCATGGTGTTGCTCGTGGCCGCCACCAGCTGCCGCGTCAGGGCGAGGCATTCGCGATCGATGGCGCGCCGCTGCTCGACGAAGCGGGCGAACTCGATGAAATCAACCTGGTCGGTGGCGAGCCGCTGCCGGTCAAACGCGGCGTACTCCTCGCGCAGCTGCGCGACCTGCGCGGCCAGGGCAAGTAGCTTGGGGCTCGACGCCTCGTGGATTGCGACCACGCGCGAATACTGTGCATCAGTCAGCTTGAGTTCGTTCCGGATCCACGTGAGCTGACATGAAAGTTCATCGTCCCGACACGGCCGGTGCGAATCGAACCAGGTGAGGTGGGCGGCCACGCCGGCGGCGAGCCCGGCGAGCAGAACCAGCAGCGTCCGGGTCATGGCTTTTTCCCTCCGGTGGCCTCGGCCGGCATCAAGGGATCGATCAACTGCACGTAGCTGCGGGCGATCTGCGCGCCGTACAGCGCATGCTGCCGCGACACCCGGGCTTCCGCCAGAAACAGGCCCAGCAGCACGCAGGCGGCCACGAACGTGATGGCGAAGGAAGGTCGGGAGAACGCCTCCTCCAGTTTCTGCCACAGGCTCTGAGGCACGTGCGTGCGCGAGCGGGCAATCTCACGCCGGATCTCGGCGCGGAGGTCGGGCAGCTGTCCGGCTGGCGGCTGCCAGCGATCCAGCAGATCATCCAAGGGGTCGCGGGGACTCATGGTTGCGTGGCGGCGGCGGTGCTCGCCGGGGAGAAGTTAAAGCGTTGGGACGCGCGGACGAGAACCGGTTTGCCCCGGCAGGTGGGCGGCTCGAACTTCCAGTCGCGCAGTGCCGTGAGCGCGGCGGCGGCCAGTTCGCCGTCCTGATCTTCGTTGACGCTCGGCATCCGGACCGCGCCGGTCTCGTCGATGTAGAACGTGACGGTCACCTGCCCCGGACGGGTGGTGGGACGAAGGAAACGCGCCGGCGTGGGCGGCGACGGCGCCGCCAGCGGCGTCGGAATATTGTCCAGCTCGCTCAGGGTCCGGGGGCGAAAGGCCTCCGCGTTCTGCGTGAACAACCGGTTCAGGCGCAGGTTGAGCGAATCCACGGCGGTCAACGATACCACCACGGTGCCCTCCACCTGAAACTTGAGGGCGACCTCGGATGCGGCCGCGATCGGTTCGCCGTTGTAGCGCGCCGGCTCGAACAGCCACCGTTTCACCGCCGCCAGCGAAGACCGGGCGAAGTCAGGATGCGTGTAGGCGACCGCCAGCGCGTCCTCCAGCCGTCCGTTCTTGTCCACCGCAATGGCGAGCCGGACTTCGCCCTCGCGGACGCCCAACGCGATTAATTCCTGGGGGAAGAGGGGCAAAGGGGTTTCAAGGACGCGCAGGCCCTCGAGCCGGCCCGACGCGAAAGGCGCCTGCGCCGCCAGAGGGGCGGCGCAGCAGGCCAGTGTCAGCAGGGCGATGACGAACCGTTTCATACGCAAGTTGGGTTACCCGATAAAACCCCGACCCGCGGGCGAACCCTTCACCCGAACCGGCACCCTTGGCGAAGCGGGCGGCGCCGGCTGGCCGTCAGCCGGCGGGTTCGATCCCGATGGTCTGGGGGGAGTCCACGTTCTCCAAGGTGACCACCTGGGCTTCGAGATTGCGGAAACGCAGTTTCGCCCCCCACCAAAGGCGGGCCTCCAGGTTGAGTCCGTGCCTCAGCTGCGCGTCCGTCGCGGTGAACTCGAGGCGAAAGGTGACGGGAAACGTGGTGGGGGTCCGGATCACCTGCTGGGCCACGACGGTTTCGGGCAATTCCCGGCCGCCGCGCTCGCCGATCGCGAGATCGCTGGCCACCTGGTTCGTGCCCACCGCGATCTGCGCCGGGTCCACCAGCCGGACGATGAGTTCCGCATCCCCCGGCGGCATCAAGTCCATCCGCACGTTGACCGTGCCGGTCAGCACCCGTTCAGGATTCCCCTCGGGACGCAGGTCGACATGCGAACACGCGGCCACGAACAAGGCCAGAAGCGACACGCCGACCGCACGCAGGAGAGGAGTCATGGGGAGTGGTTTACTTTTCCTTGCCGGAGCTGCGCTTGCCGCCCTTGCCTTCGCCGAACGAGAGGATGGTGCCGGCGAGCAGGCCGACCGCGAACATCCCGAAGAAGATCAGAGCGGCCGAGGTGTGGATCGGCTTTTGTTTGGTCGTCCCGGCGACGGGGAAATTAAAGTCGATCTCGTGGACGTTGTTCATGCCCACGTAGAGCACGACAAAGAGAATGGACAACAGGGCGATCGTTTTGACTACAGCCTTGAGCATGGGAGCGGTGTGCGCAGAGGGGTAGCGCCCGGGCGCCGGCTCGGCAATGGGAAAGCGGGGGGCGCCGAAACCAGGGTTGAGAGTTGAGAGTTGAACCCGCAGCCGGAGAGTACCACGGAGCTCCAACACGGAGGACCTCGTCCTTGGGCCAAGGTAGGTCACTGTATGGCGGGACCGAAAAGCCAGTCCATCGAATCGCTGGCGTTCTTCGCTACATTCTGGCAGCCGCCCATCGGTTCGATGTTCGATGTTCGATGTTCGATGTTCGATGTTCGATGTTCGATGTTCGATGTTCGATGTTCGATGTTCGATGTTGGATGTTGGATGTTGGATGTCGCCACAGAGGACACGGAGCTCCGACACGGAGGACACGGAGGCCTCGTCCTTGGGCTAAGGTACGTCACTGCATGCCGGGCCTGAAAAGCCAGTCCATCGAATCGCTGGCGCTCTTCGCTACATTCTGGCAGCCGCCCATCGGTTCGATGTTCGATGTTCGATGTTCGATGTTCGATGTTCGATGTTCGATGTTCGATGTTCGATGTTCGATGTTCGATGTTCGATGTTCG
>JAEWKR010000040.1 GCA_023457715.1 Verrucomicrobiota bacterium | reverse complement strand
CATCACTTCCTCGCAGGTACCAAACAGTGAGCGGGACTACGGACGGGCTGCATTCGAGTTCCCTCTCCTATTCGTGTTCATTCGTGTCCATTCGTGGTTAATCCGTCTGCATGGTTCCGGCTAAAGCTTATCGCCTGTCGCTCCCTCCTCCGGGGTCTGAACCTCGGGTCGATGTAGGTCACCACCTACTGGGGATGAATCAGCCCGCCGGTATCATCGCCGCAGCAATCGCTCTGCACAACTGGTCCGGAGACTACGCGCATGAATGTTGGCCAAGACGTAAACTTCCAAAATCCTGAATCCCCCGGCGGCCGACCGTCGGGCACGGCTCGTCCCGCCGGCGCCCGCCGCACTGGCGGCTCGAGCAGCGTGCACTACGGGGAAAAATCGCCCAGGCCCAAGTGGTCCGTGGACGCCGTTTCCATCGTGAAACCGGCCCTGCGCCGCTGGCCCTGGCTGTTCGTGGGGCTGCTGGCCGGCGGTGCGATTGGCGCCGCCCTCGGCCTCTGGCTCTGGAAAATGGAGTACTCCTCCACCGTCCAGATGGTCCGGCACGAGGCGCACGTCGCCCAGGACGCGTACAAGCCGCGTACCATGGATGCGAATACCCTCATCGGCCGGCTCGAGGACCCGATGTTCCTCCGCCGGGTCGGCGACCAGATGAACCCCAAGCTGACCAGCGGCCAGGTGCTCAGCCGGATGAAGGTCACCCCGCAGCGCAGCTCCGGGATCATGACGGTCGTCGCGCGCGGTCAGGACGCCGGCTTCACCACCACGCTCGCGAACACCTTTGCGAAGGAAATCGTCCGCTTTACGCAGGAACTGCAGACCGACGAAGCGCGCGAAGCGCTCACGTACGTGAAGAACGACCTGGCGCAGGCCGAGGCTCAGCTGGCGGAAGCCCAGTCCAACATGCCCAGCCTCGCCAACGCCGACGGCACCACCACCGATCCGCTGACGGGCGTCGCCGCCGGGAAGAACGCGGAGGAGATCAAGACCGCCCGCACCGAGCTCACCCGGCTGCTGGCCAAGTACACGGATGCGCACCCGCTCGTGCGTCAGCAGCGCGCGACGATCGCCGCGCTCGAGGCCGAGGCCGCGACGGGTGTCAGCGCCGCAACCGCCGAAAAGGCCGCGGCCGACCAGGGCGGCAAGCTCCCCGCCAAGGTCGTCACCCGCGACGAGTTTGAGGTTTCCCTTTTCCGTGTCCGCCAGCTCGAGAGCATGCGGATGCAGCTCCAGTACCGGCAGCAGCAGGTCGAGGCGTTCCAGGCGAACCCGCCGGGCGCCTTCCGGGTCGCGGTCCCCGCGTCGGGTGACACCCTCACGCTGCACCGTCCTTGGATCAAGGTTGGCCTGCTCACCGCGATCTTCGCGATGTTCGGGCTCACGCTCGCCACCGGCCAGGTGCTCGTGCGCGAGTTTGTCGACCGTCGCCTGAAGACCCATGAGGACGCCGAGCGCGTCACCGGTCTGCCGGTGATCGCGACGCTCGGGGACATGCGCAGCATGTCGATGTCCGCACGCGAGGATTGGGCGTTCCGCACCTGGGTCGCGCTCCAGGACCGGCTCAGCTTCTCGCCCAATCACGGTCTGATCTGCGGGTTCACCTCGTCGCGTACCGGCGACGGCCGCTCCACCTGGATCGGCATGCTGGCCGGCGCCGCGCGCAAGTGCGGGTTCCGCGTGCTCACCATCGCCACCAAGCCCACCGCCGACGCGACAATCAACGCGCAGGAATGCGCCGAGGCGGCGATGGCCGCCGATGAAGCGGCCGCCGCCGGCCGCGCAGCCGAGGCGCGCGCGCAGGCGGTCAACGGCAGCGCCGATGCGATCCATCTCAACGGCGCCGCCACGGCGACGGCCACCCGCGAGCCGGTAGTGGCCACCCGCGCCGCCGGTCAGGCGATCATCACCCGCTCTTCCGACGTCGAGCCGCTGCGCGGCGTATCGGCCGATTCCGAGTTCACCGCCTTGACCGCCAGCGCGTTGTTCACGCCCGCGCAGGTCACGGAAAAATTGATGGGCCCGGACAACGATCCGCTCGTGCACATCCCGCTGCCGGGCTGGACGTGGAACCTGGAGCGCCGCAAGCAGTGGCAGGGCGCCCTCAACGTCTGGCAGAAGATCGAAAACGTCGTCATCCTCGTCGAACTGCCGCCGGCCTCGCAACCCGAGTCCGTTCTGCTCGCCTCCAACCTCCCGAACATCGTCTGGCTGGTCGAGAGCGGCAAATCCGAGGCCGGAGAAACGCGCGCGCAGCTCCAGACCCTGCGTCACGCGCGCTGCAACCTTGTTGGAACCGTAATCAATCGCGCCATGGCAAACTTCACTGAAGGCCGACTCTCCCGCTGGATGTCGTGCATCACCCTCCTCGCAGTGCTTGGGCTCGGGAGCTCCACGGGCTTCGCCCAGGCCACCCAGAGTCCCGCCCCCGCTGCGCCCGCGCCCACCGCGGTCGGCAGCTTCTCCGTCACCCACCCCGCCCAGCGCGCCGAATGGCAGAAGAAGCTCACGCTCGGGCCGGGGGACGTCCTCAACCTCGCGCTGTACGGCGAGCCGGATCTGACGCTCACCGAGGTGCCGATCGGGCCCGATGGTCGCATCAGCTACCTGGAGGCCACCGACATCATGGCCGCCGGCCTGACGGTGGACGAACTCCGCGACGCGATGAACAAGGCGCTGGGCGAATTTCGCCGCGAGCCGCAGGTGATCGTCGCACCCGTCGAGATCAAAAGCAAAAAGTACTACGTGCTCGGCAAGGTGAACGCCCGCGGCGTTTACACGCTCGACCGTCCCACCACCCTCCTCGAGGCGGTTGCCCGGGCCGAAGGCATGGAAACGGGTCTGGCCACCGATCGCACCATGATCGAACTCGCCGACTTCTCGCGCGCGTTCGTTGCGCGCCGGGGCCAGAAGGTGAACGTCGACTTCGAGAAACTCTTCGGCGAGGGCGACCTCAGCCAGAACATCGCGCTCGAACCCGACGACTACATTTACTTCCCGGCGGCCTCGCTCAAGGAGGTCTACGTCATCGGCGCCGTGGTCACGCCCGGGCCCTATGCCTACACGACCCAGACCGGTGCGGTCGGCGCCATCGCGGCCCGCGGCGGCTTTGCCGACTTCTCCTACAAGAGCCGGGTGCTGGTCATCCGTGGCTCGCTCCAGCGTCCGCAGACCTTCGTCCTCAACACGCACGACGTCCTGAGCGGCAAGACGCCTGACCTCAAGCTCCAGCCCCAGGATATCGTCTACGTGAGCAAGCGGCCCTGGTGGCGCGCGGAAGACCTCCTCGATGAGGCCGCCACCGCCTTTGTCACCTCCGCCGTCGTGGTCTGGACCGGCATGCACGTCACCAACTGAGCCCCGCCCTTACTTACTATGAAACTGCCCCGCTTTTATCGCCAGGCCACGCTCCTGGTCCTTGCGGCCGCGCTGATGTCCGGGTGCTCCACCTGGAAACGGGCGAAGGTCGAGAATCCCATCCCGGCCAACAGCGCCGCGTTTGCGCCGACGCCGGTCACCGACCTGCCCGGCGTGGATCCCGCGCTTCTGCAGCGTCCCAACGCCCCGTATCGACTGGGCCCGGGCGACGAGCTCGAGATCGAGGTGCTCGGTGATATCGATACCCGCAGCATCACCAAGGTTGGCCCCGACGGCAAAGTATACTTCTACATGCTGCCCGGGATCGACGTCTGGGGACTCACCGTGGGGGAAGTGCGCGAGCGCATCTCGGAAGGCCTCGGCCAGTTCGTGCGGGAACGCCAGCCCGTCTCCGTCACGCTGCGCGCCGCCAACAGCCAGCGCGTCTGGGTGCTGGGGCGGTTGAATCAGCCGGGGATGTACCCGCTCACGGGTCCCACCACCTTGCTGGAGGCGATTGCGCAGGCCGGCGGTCTTTCCGCCCGCAGTGCCGTGACCTCGCTCGCCGGCCCGACCCCGATCGCCGCCTCGGGTCGCGGCGATGGCTCCGATGAGGCGGCGGATCTCAGCCGCGCCTTCGTCATCCGCCAGGGGCAGATGGTGCGCGTGGACTTCAAGCGCCTCCTGCGCGAGGGCGACATGTCGCAGAACATCTACCTCCAGCCCGACGACTTCATCTACCTGCCGGCCGGCAACACCGGCACCGTGCACGTGCTCGGGGCGGTGTTCCAACCGCGCGCCGTGGAGTCGACCTCGCAGATGACGCTGGTGCGCGCCGTCGCCGAGGCGGGTGGCACGATCCAGGACGCGCACTGGACGCAGGTCGCGATCGTGCGCGGTTCGCTCTCCCAACCGAAGGTCGCGGTCGTCGACTTCAAGGCCATCATGCAGGGCCAGGCGTCCGATATCGCACTCGAGGAAGGCGACATCGTCTACGTCCCCTTCACCCCCTACCGTCAGCTCCGCCGCTACGTGGACATGATCCTCTCGACCTTCGTCCGCACCGTCGGCGTCAACGAAGGCGCCCGCGCCATCACGCGTCAGGCCGTGCCCGTGGGCGTCAACGTGCCGATTGGCGGACTGTGAGCCGGAGGGGAACGGCCGAGGTCGAACGGAACATCGAACATCGAACGTTGAACATCGAACATCGAAGGACGGAGCGGAAGATCCAAGGCTCAACATCCAACGCTCAACATCCAACATCCAACGCCCAACCTCCAACGTTCACGTACGACCGGCTGACGCCGCGATTTCTTTCTCCGCGTAGCCGCAGGCCCCCGTGCCTGACTTCGATGTTCAATGTTCGATGTTCGATGTTCAGTGTTCGATGTTCAGTGTTCAACCTTCCATATTCACGCCTCGGCGGTTGAACGTTGGATGTTGGACGTTGGATGTTGGACGTTGGACGTTGAATAGAATCTTTCGCCCCTCCGCCCCCAAGCCCCCATGCCCGCCACCTCCACCCCCTCCTCCCACTCCAGCGATCCCCTGCGGTCGGTGCTCGCGCCGGCTCCGTCGGCCTCGGAGCTCCAGGCGCGGGTGATCGAGCTGGAGCGCGCGCTGGCGGAGCGCAACGCGCGCGTGGACGAGGCGACCGCCGAGCTGGAGGCCTTTTCCTACAGCCTTTCCCACGACCTGCGAGCGCCGCTGCGCGCGATCCAGGGTTTCACCGACATTGTCCTGACGGACCATGGTGCCCAGATTCCCGATGGCGTGGAGTATCTGAAACGCGTGCTGGCCGCCGCCGGCCGGATGGACCGCCTGATCCAGGATGTCCTCATTTATTCCCGGGTTTCGCGACAGGAGATGGATCCTGGCCCGGTCGACGTTGGCGCCTTGGTCGGGGAGCTGATCGCTGAGCGCGCCGAGCTGCGTGAGCCGCGCGCGTGCGTGATCGTGGCGGCCGACCTCCCACGCGTCCAGGGGCATGCGCCCTTCGTGACGCAATGCCTCGCCCAGCTGTTGGACAACGCGGTCAAGTTTGTGCGCCCCGGCGAGAAGCCGGACGTCACGATCGGGGCGGAGCGCCGCGGCGACCGAGTCCGGATCCTGGTGCGCGACCGGGGCATCGGCATCACGGAGACCGCGCGCCCCCGGCTCTTCCTGCTTTTTCAGCGCCTCGCCACCGAGCAGGTGTACCCGGGCAGCGGTCTCGGCCTGGCGATCGTCCGCAAAGCCGCCGAGCGCATGTGCGGCAGTGTCGGTGCGGATTCCCAGCCGGGCCAAGGCAGCACCTTCTGGTTCGAACTGCCCGCCGCGTGAGCTAAGGTAGAATGGAGAAGGGTGATTCTTCGTGCCTCATTCTCCATTCACCCTGGATTCCGAAGTAGCCACAGAGAGCCCAGAGCGGCTGCGCCACAACCAAATCAAACCCATTGAACCACAGATGAACCCAGATGGACACGGATCCAGGCCGGTCTTTTTCCAAATCTGAGTCCATCTAAGTTCATCTGTGGTTGAGAGGATTGGGAGGAGCCCAAAAACCAATCGTGCTGAAAAAACACGAATTTCCGGGATAGTACAGAGCTCCGACAAGGAGGACACGGAGGCTCAGTCCTTGGGCAAACCGGTGCGTGACGCCCAAGACAGTCGCAGCGCCCGCCTCCGGCTCGGCTCTGACGCCTCATTCTGCATTCTGCATTCTCAATTCTGCATTAGCGGAGCGTAGATCGGACTCGCCCTCGAGCCGTCGGCGCTTCGCCTCCTTCTTCGCGAGCTTCCGCGCGCGGTGCATCGCGGCCAGTGCGCCGATCATGATACTCGCCGTGAAGAACACGCCCGGCTGCTTGTAGGTCCATTCCGTCGCGCTTTGCAGAAACATTCCAAAAATCCCGAACGCGATCCCGATCGCGACGCGGTGCATGGGCTCATCGTTCAGGCGCTGGCCGAGGAAGACGGCTCCGATCTGCAGCCAACGCAGCCAGAGGAGCAGAAAAATGACGGCGCCCGGAATTCCCAGCTCGCCCAGGGTCAATGACGGAAGAGAGTCGGCCGCCGGCGGGAGCGTGATGTGGTGCGCCTCCTCTTTGGTCGGCTCGATGATATCGCCATAATCGACGTACTTGTAACCCATCAACGGGCCGTAGACGGTGCTCACGGAATAAGACCAGTTGTTGAGACCGACGCCGTAGGGATGATCTTCGATCATCATCTTGGCGGTCCGCCAGTACACGCCGCGCGTTTCAATTTGTTTTTCGTCCGTAAGTTCCGCACGGATGTCCCCCTGCATGTACCGCTCTTTCAGCGCTGGCCACGTCACGGGCAGAAAGATCGCGGCAGCCACTGCCACCAACGCGATCACCCCGAACTTCTCTTTCGAGGGACGCCACGAGGAACATACGATGGCCGTGCCGCCGCTGACCATGATGAATACGGGGATGCCCATGCGCGACAGTGTCATCAGTTCGGCGCCGGCGGCCATCAACCAGCCGAACGCCGCGAACCCGCGCAGCCATTTCCACCAGTTCGCCATCGCTGCAGCGACCAGGACGGGCGCAATCAGGCACAGATAAGTCGAAAGGGTGTTGGCATGATCCAGGGTGCCGGGTGGGCGAATGGCACCTTTGAACAACCGCTGCTCAATGCCGTTGAAGCCCTGCAGGCACGCCGTCGCGGCCAACGCCGCAACGACAATCGCCAGCTCCCGATTGGTCCGGATAAACAGCGCCGCGGCGAGAAACACCAGGAGGCCCCGAAACATCTTTGCCAGCTCCCAAACGCCGTAGATTTGGGGGTCCGAAATCAGGACGGAGACACAACAGTACCCCAGATAGAGCAAGGTCAGCCCCAACCCCGCCGGCCAGTAGAAGCGCCCGCGAGGGTACCGCGGAAACAGCAACGTGGCCAGGAAGAGACACAGGGGAAGAACATCGAGAATCGACAACTGCACGCCGCGCGACGTTCCCCGGTACCAGAACGTCCCAAAAAGAACGACATCCATGCGCACCATCAAAACCGCACCGAAGGTGAAGGCAAAGAGCGCGACGTCACGAAGCCGCTGCGACACCAGGGCGGCGACCACCGCGAAGGGGCACAACGCGGCGATCGCAACGACGGCCATCAGTTGTTTGGTCTCCGTGTCCATGGTTAATCGCAGGCAGAGCCTGAAGCGGGCGGCTGCGGAGTGCGCGTGCGAGTACTTGAATCCATGCTACACCACAAAGGTACCGGCGCTCGGAATAAGGCGGCAGTAGGTGCCCACCCACTCCGCCGCACGGGTTGCAGCCCCCATACGCCGGGGGAACAAATCGGGTAACATGACCGTGGCTTCGTTCCTCGAACCCCATGTCTCTCAGTCCTCACTCCCAATCCGTGCCACCGGCGGCGGCCAGCAGCCCCCTGATCTTTTCGAAATCACCGGCGCCGGAGCTGCGGGCCGCAACTCCTGCCTGCGCCTCCTCCGTTTCTGCCTCCCAATACCGTGCCGCACTGACGTCCACCCCACCCTCCGCACCGGGGCGCGTGCTGTCACTCGATATCCTGCGGGCCGTGGCCATCCTGATGGTCCTGGGACGCCACACGGTCGCGCCTATTGCCGGCCTCGGCTGGGCCGAACCCGTGGTCGGCTTCTGGACGCGGATCGGTTGGGCGGGCGTGGATCTTTTTTTCGTTCTCAGTGGGTTTCTGGTCAGCGGACTGCTCTTCTCGGAGTTCCGAAAAACGGGAGCCGTCAATCTGCGACGCTTCGTGATTCGTCGGGGGTTTAAGATCTGGCCGCCTTACCTCGTCTACATTGCGTTCGTAGCCTGCTGGCTGGCGTGGAAGAACCGCCACGGCGACGCCACCGGGCCGTGGGAGCAGCTCTGGCCAAACCTGCTGCACGTACAGAACTATTTCCATACCCCCCGCATCCACACCTGGAGTCTCGCCGTCGAGGAGCATTTCTATCTGGGCGTCGCGTTTCTGTTCTACTGGCTGCTCGGTCGTCGAAAGCCGGATGCGCTGCTGCGGTCGCTCCCGGTTGCGATCATCCTCGCGGTCGTCACCTTATGCGCCGTGCGCACCTGGGTTTTCGCGACTCGACCCACGGACGCGGTCAACATCTACGCGACGCACCTGCGCTGCGACGGCCTTCTTCTCGGTACGCTGCTCGCCTATCTCAGCCATTTTCGACCCGAGAGCCTCGCCATCCTGCGACGGTTCCCAAGAAGCTCGATTCTCGTCGGCCTCGCCCTCGCGCTTCCCACCCTTGTCCTCGCCCCAGAGGCCAACGTGTGGACCGCTGGCATTGGCCTTGCCGCTCTCTACGTCGGCTTCGCCCTGCTCCTTTGCGGCTTCATTCAGCTCCCGCATAGTTCGCCGTTCATGGAACGCACCTTTGCTTCGCGGCCCGCAGCGTGGCTTGGGGCGATGGGCTTTTTCAGCTACTCAATATACCTCTGGCACGTGGACTTCGGCCAGACCCCGCTACACAAGGTCGCCCTTTACGCCGCCGCCCGTGGAGTCGATCCCGGTGTCACCTACGTCGCGACGACCTCGGTCTACGTCGCGGTCGCCATCGCCACCGGCTGCCTGATGGCGCGGCTCCTGGAAAAGCCATCCCTCGCCCTGCGCGACCGACTTTTCCCGAGTGAGGTAAAGGCGCTGGCCAAGTAGCGGCCACTAATCCTCCGCAGAAGACGGGACTACGTGCCCAATTCCACGGGGGCCTGCGGAATTTGAATTCGGAAATCTGAAATGCGGCGCGCAGCGCCGCCTGGACGCAAGAGCGCCGGGGGCTTCGATGACCCCCGGCGCCTATGCTATGTTCGGCAGGCAGTGCAGCCTGTACCGAAAGTTGATGCTGTCCTGATGCCTTGTGGGCGGAGTTGAGAGTTGAGGGTTGAGGGTCGAGAGACCGGACGAACCGGAATCAGAAACCCCAACCCTTCCTTCTCATTCCACCCGCCGGGGTTTGGACGACCCCGGTAATTCTTTCGCGGAGTACGGCGGGGTTCGCGGGTTCGGCAAACTCACCGTTCCCAAGAGACCCCGCCCTACATCCGAACCTGAAACGGGGGAGCGGAGTCCCCCGGCTGCTCGGCCCTAGAACCTGGATCCTAGAGCCAAGACCCAATCATCACTGGACCGTGAACGAACCGGTGCCGAAGAGGCGGCGACCGTCCGGCCAGCTGATTTCGACTTCGACCCACTTCGTGCCCGTGCTCTTCGGGGTGACGTTGAACGTCGTGCCGAAGTCGGTCGCTCCGTCCTGGGCCTCCCACAGGATGCGCGCACCGGTGAGGTCGAGGCCGACCGTGTTCACCGACAGCGTGAACGGCTTGCCCACGGAGGCGGCACCGATGCTGGTGATGTTCAGGGTCGACGCCGGCTTCCAGGCCGGGGTCGTCGCGGTCGTCTGAGTCGCCAGGAACGCTGCCGACGTGAGTCCACGCGCCTGGTTGATGGTGATGAACTCCGCCGTCACGTTCCAGATGTCGCTGAAGCGATCCTGGAGCGGGTAGCTGGTGCCCGACTGGCCATCATTCGGGAACGTCGCCCGGGACAGCTCAGTGCCGTAGTGCGTCAGATGGCTGAACGCGTTGCGGACGTTGCCGAGGGGCTGCCCGATGGGCGGCGCCAGGTGACGGTTGGTATTGCGGTACTGGCTGACCATCTCGCGCGGACGCTTGTAGCCGAGACCGGCGACGAAGGAAGCATTCACCGGGTTGGCACCCGCTTCATAGTTCATGTTCGTCGTCAGCGCATCGACATAGGCCGGCTTCGGGTTGACCTGGTACGCCACCGCCATGTCGGACGCCGAGTCCATCGAGAACACCCAGCCAGCCTGCATGTAACGGCGGGTCGGGGACGGGAAGGACGTGCCGTAGGCACTCTGCGTGGCCCACGTCAGCGCGTCGTCGCCAGCCGCGGTGACCTGACCTTCACACAGCGCGAGGTACGCCGGATCGAGCTGGCTCTGCGCCAAGCGGCCCGAGCGGGCAGCGAACGCATACATGCGGATCGCCGCACCGTAGCCCTGCCACATACGCTGCCACGTGTGCTGGAAGGTGTTGTGGTCCGCCGGATTCGGGAACCATTCCTTAAGCTTCGTGTGGTACTGCGCCTCACCGGTGGCGGCGAAGAGAGCGGCCGCCGCGAACGACAGCTCGTCGTTGTCGTTGAACGTATCGCCGTAGAACGTGATCTTCTGGTAGGCGCCGACCTTGCCGTACTTGGCATGGGCGTTCATGAGGAACTGCCAGCCGAGCTTGGCTTGGGACAGGTATTTGGCGGCGACGTCCGGGTACTTGGCCTTGAACAGCGGGGACGAGGCGAACTGCGCGAGGACGCCCACGGCGGCCGCGGTGGCGGAGGTGTTCTTCGGCCAGACGACCTGCTGGTCGCCCTTCTCCGGAGACACATCGCCCTCGTACTCGCGGTTCTTCGGGTACACGATGAAGTAGAACCCGCCGTCAGAGTCCTGGAGCTTGGCCAGGTAGTCGGCTTCCCACTTCGCTTCCTGCATGATGTCGCTCACGCCGTCCCCGCTCTCGGGGATGCCGAGATTGTCGAGCGCGGAGGCGCCCTTGATGGAGTCGGCGGTAAACATCAACTGATGCGCCAGCTGGGCCACGTTGGTCGTGTACTTGCTGTAGTCACCCGCGTCGTGGTGGCCGCCGGACACATCGATGGTGCCCTGGCGGACGAACGGGTACAGCATGGTCGACGCGTTGGTCAGCTGCGGGGCGGTCTGGGTTGAGTTGCCTCCGCTGTAGTTGGCGATCGTGCGCCAGGTGAAGTCGTAACCGGAAGCGGTCGGGATCTCGGCGGTGCGCACGTGGCAGGCGTCGTGAGTGAACCGCGTAAAGGGCAGCGCATTGGAGTGACCGCAGCGCTGGTGGTAGAGACCGAGCTCGTAGGTGCGGGTAAAGGCCATCGCGACGCCCTCGTTGATGAGGAACGGCAGCGACGCACCCATACCCGGCACCACGAGCTGGTACTCTCCGGGCGTCTTGAAGCTGGTGAAGTCCGCTTCGTAGACCTTTTGGTAAGGCAATGGGCTGGTCTGATAACCGGCTTCGACGCGATGCGTCAGGGTACCGGTGTGGACCGTCACGCCGGTCGCCGCGTTCACGAGCTTGAAGCCCTTGGACGAGTCGATGGTCAGCTCACCCTGGTTGCCCAGGTAGTAACCGATCATCGCTTTCTTGGACAGCGACGGGGCGTAACCCTCTTGATTAACGTGAATCGCCGGATTGAACCGCAGCGGGTCAGCCGAGGACGCGAACTTGAAGCTCGTCGACCACAGATTACCACTGGGATTCTTCACCTCGACGGCTTGGCCGTCAGCGATGGGGGAAGACAGCGTCAGATACAGGGAGGCCTCCACGCGCATATCGCGCACCCACAGTTGCCCGTAGGCCACGATGCGGCGGAAACCAACCGAACTGACGTTCACAGCCTGTCCGTTCACCGTCACCGCGAAGTTGTTGGTCGCGGGGGCGGAGAAATTACCATTCGTGTCCACGAAGTTCCAATCGGCAAACGTAGCCGGATCAGGTTGCTTCAGGACGATGCGGCGCAGCTCAAGCACGGTGGGCGTGAGCACGCGAAGTTCATGATCGCCGACCTCGGGAATCCGCGCGAACGCGTTCTCGGAGTTGGTGACCGGAGTGCCGGTTGTGGGCGTGCCGGTCGTGGGCGTCGTCGTGGTGGTCGAGCCGGACGTGGTGCCGCCCGAGGTGGTGCCGCCCGACGTGGTCGTCGTCGTCGTGCTCGACGTCGTGCTGCCGGAGGTGCTGCCACCGGACGTGGTGCCCCCGGACGACGTCACGGTCGAAGCCTTGCCCGACGCATCCCAATTCACCGCACCGTCGTAGGCGGTGAACATCATGGCGGTGACCGACTTGCCTTCGAGGCCCACGGCGCTGGCCGGGACTTCGAGACGGACCCACTTGCCCGTGGCGGGCAGGGCGCCGGCGTTGTAGTACGCCGCACCGGTGCCGCGCTTCAGGAGATCGGCGCCCCAGTAGGCGCGCTGGTCCCAGGAAGTCTGCGTGGACCAGCTGAGCATGATCTGCTTCGGCGGATTCGCCGGATCGAGGTAGACATAGGTGATCAGCTTGTCGCCGGTCGCGATCGACAGGTTGTTGTTCGACCAGCCAAACCAGTGTTCATGCTTGCCCGCAGCCGCATCGGAACGATGCGACTTGGTGCCGGCGAACGCGAGGTTTGTGACCCAGTTCCAGGTGTCGACGGAAGAACCCATGCCGCCTGCGCCGGTGGGCAGGGCGTCATCGATCCAGAGCGTGTCCACCGTGGTCACCACCGGCGTGGTGGTGGTGGGCGTCGTCGTGGTGGTCGAGCCGGAGCTCGTGCCACCCGAGGTGCTTCCGCTCGAGCTGCTGCCGGCCTTGGATTTCCCGGAAGCGTCCCAGTTAACGCCGCCGTCGTAGGCAGTGAACATCATGGCGGTGACCGCCTTGCCTTCGAGGCCCACGGCGCTGGCGGGAACCTCAAGGCGGACCCACTTGCCCGTGGCGGGAAGCGGACCGGCGTTGTAGTAGGCCGCGCCGGTGCCTCGCTTCAGGAGGTCGGCGCCCCAGTAGGCGCGCTGATCCCAGGACGTCTGCGTCGACCAGCTGAGCATGATCTGCTTGGGCGGATTGGCCGGGTCGAGGTAGACGTAGGTGAAGAGCTTTTCGCCCACGGCGATTGGCAGGTTGTTGTTCGACCAGCCGAACCAGTGTTCGTGCTTGCCCGCAGCCACATCGGAACGATGCGACTTCGTGCCTTTAAAGGCCAGGTTCGTGGTCCAGTTCCAGGTGTCGACCGTCGAGCCCATGCCGCCCGCACCCGTCGGCAGCGCGTCATCGATCCACAGCGTGTCGTCAACCGTGAGGCCGGCGGTGGTGGTCGAAGGCGTGGTCGTCGTCGGCGTGGTCGTGGTGGTCGAGCCGGAGCTGGTGCCGCCGCTGGTGGTCCCACCCGACGTGGTCGTGGTGGTCGTCGTTGACGTGTTCGTACCGGAGGTGGTCCCGCCGGACGTGGTGCCACCAGACGTGGTCGTGGTGGTCGTCGTCGAGGTGTTGGTGCCCGAGCTGGTGCCGCCCGACGTGGAGCCGGAAGAGGACGAGGCCGGGACGGTGAAGCCGGTGGTGGCGGCGGAGCCGTTGAACTTGCCGGTCTTGTCCCAGGTGACGCCGCCGTCGAACAGGATGAAGTTCATGGCGGTGACGGTCTCACCGGCGAGGCCGACGGCCGCGGCCGGGACTTCGAGGCGGACCCACTGGCCGGTCGGGGGCAGGGCGCCCGCGCGGTAGCGGCCGACGCCGTTGCCGATGTTGATCTTGTTCTGGCCCCAGTACGCGCGGTGTTCCCACGAAGAGTTGGTGGACCAGGCGATCATGATCTCGCTGGGCGGGTTGGCCGGGTCGAGATAGACGTAGGTGTAGAGGACATCACCGGAGGCGACGGGCATCTTCTCGCTGGCCCAGCCAAACCAGTGCTTGTGCTCACCGGCGGCGACATTGGACTTGTGCGCCTTGGTGCCGGAGTACGGCGTGGGATTGGCGGAGATCCAGTTCCACGTGTCGATGTAGCTGCCCACGCCGCCGGCGCCGGCCGGGAGAGCGTCGTCGAAGAAGGCGACCTCATTGACGTTCGGCGTGATGCTCTGCGTCGGAGTCGGAGTGATCTCGATGGCGCTGGTCGTGGGCAACGACTTGCCCGAGGCATCCCACGTCGCGCCACCATCATAACAGGTGAACATCATCGCGGTGACGATCGAGGCATCGAGGCCCACGGCGCTCGCCGGGACTTCGAGACGAACCCATTTGCCCGCTTCAGGCAGGGCGCCGGCGTTGTAATAAGCCGCGCCCGTACCCCGCTTGAGCAGGTCGGCGCCCCAGTAGGCGCGATGCTCCCATGAGCTGTTGGTCGACCAGCTCAGCATGATCTGCTTGGGCGGATTCGCCGGGTCGAGGTAGACGTACGTGAAGAGCTTCTCGCCCTGGTTGACGATCAACGGACTGTTCGACCAGCCAAACCAGTGCTCATGCTTGCCGGCCGCCACATCGGAACGATGCGCCTTGCCGCCGGAGAACGTCGGGCTGGTGACCCAGTTCCACGTGTCGCCGTTGCTACCCTGACCGCCGGCGCCGGCGGGCAGAGCGTCATCGATCCAGACCACGGTGCCCGCGGTGGCGAGCGTGGTATTCCCTGCCGTCACCGTGCTCGGCGGCGGCGTGGTGGTGGTGGTCGTGGTGGTGCTGCCACCGCTGCCGCTGGTGCCGCCATTGCTGGCGACCGCGTTGGCCACGGTGACGGTGAGGGTGGTGGCGCTGGCCATGTTGCCGGCGGCGTCACGCGCCACCGCACCGAGGGTGTGCGAACCGTTCGAAAGGGCGGTGGTGTTCAGCACGGTGCTGAAAGGGGCCGAGGTGTCCTCGGAACCGAGGTTCGCGCCATCGAGTTTGAACTGCACGCCGGTGACGCCGACGTTGTCGTTCGCATTGACCGAAACGGTCACGGACGCACCGGAAATCGTCGCGCCGGAGGCGGGGGACGAGACGGTGACAGTCGGAGCCGTCGTGTCAGCCACGGTCGCCGGAGGATTGGTCGTACCGCCGGAGCTGCCGCCCGCGAGGGACCAGAAGGCGCCCTGGCTCTGATTGTAATAGGAGCCGCTGGTCGTCTCCTCCAGCTTGACTGCACGGACCTGATACACCGCGCCGCTCGGCGCGCTGCTGTCGGTGTAGTTGAGGGAGGTCGTAGGGGACGAGGTGAGGCGGGTGTACTGGCCATTCGCGGAGGTCGCGCGATAGACGTGGTAACCCACGATGGCCGAGTCGGAAGCGGCAGTCCACGAGAGGTTGACCGAGCTGCCGCTGGCGGAACCGTTCAGCGAACCCACCGGAGCGACCGGGTGAAGGCGCAGCGTCGGATCACCCATCAAAGCGATGTGCGTGCGGCGCGCCGCGGTGTTGATCGCGTGCTGGTACTGGTTGGAGTTGTTCTGCACGAGCTGGGCAACGAAACCGATGGTCTCGCCCTGACCCATGGGGTGCAGGTACCAGTGCGGACGGCCGGACCAGACGGAAACGAGGCCGTAATCGGTGGCGAGAGGAGCGCGGAGAAAATTATCCTCGTGATCCCAGTCGCCGAGCCAGGAGCCGAAAAGCAGATTGAACACACCACGGGTGTTGGCCTTGACCAGGTCATAGGTGGTGCCGCCGTTGTAGAGACCGGTGCTGCCGATGCCGCTCATGGCGTCATAACTGCCGGCGCCGCATCCATAAACGAGCAGGGCGTCGTTCTGCGAAACCTGCGGAATCCAGACCCCGCGACCGTCGTTGAATTCGCGATTCAAGTCGCGGATGTTGCTCGCACCGACGAGGGGCGCGAAGCTGCGGAAGCCGGAGGCGCCGAACGCTTCGCCGCCACGGGCGCCAAAATAGTCGCCCAGGATGGCGCGGCGGGGCGACGTCGTCTTCTTGTTCCGGAAGGCATGGTCCTTGTTCAGGTACTTGCGGAGGAGCTCGGTTTCCGAAGCGAAGTTCGGCGCACCGCCCCACTCCTTGCGACCGGGCATGTTGGCCAGGTCGACGCGGCCGACCTGCAGTTCGACGTTGGACGGAAGGTCCGACTGGTCGAACTTGCCGTCGCCCGGCACATTGCTGATGCGGCGGGCATCGTTGACATCGGTGTTGATGGTCTGGGTGTAATTGACGGTGCTGTCGGTCCAGTTGCCGTCCATGTCGCCGTAAAAAGCGTCCGCCGGCCACGCGCCGATATGATCGGGGTGACCATCCGGGTTGAACTGGCCGGAGTACGGCACCGGGATGTGCCCGAAAAGGAAGACGGCCTTCACGTTCGCGCGGTCGGCGTCGTAGGCGCTCTTGATGAGTGCCTTGACACTGGCGACCGTCGCCGTGCGGCTGACGTCGTGGCGCACCACGGACCAGCCGTCGCCGATCATGTCCTGCTCCAGGCGCTTAAGCTCGGTGGCCAGCGCGCCGGAGACCGTGTTGTCCACGACGAGCACCACCTTGCCACGGTAATCCACCAGGGGGACATTGATGCCCGTGCGGATGTAGCCGTAACCGGTGTAGGACGACGGTCCGGCCTTGGTGATCCGGTACTCGTACGGGGTACCCGGCGTCACGTTGGTGTCTACATAAGACGTGTTGCCACCGGCGATGGTGGTCCCGGCGCCCCAGTTCGTGTCCGAAGGGGCCTTGCGGAAGATCGTGTAGCTGGAAGGAGTGCCGTTGGTGTCCTGCGGCCAGCTCAAGGTGATCTTGGCTGGGGAGGCTTGAACGGCAGAACTCACCTGAACGCTGTAATCCCAGACGTTCTCGACGGCGTACGCCGAGGTGAGGTTTAGGGTGATGGCAGTCAGCAGAGCGACTGCGGCACTGAGGAATCGAATCATAGCCCCGCCAGCATGACCGAATCCCGTAAATCCCTTTATCCGCGTGGGTCTGATAAGCCTGTCAGCTTCACGCTCGAAGGCTTGTCAGTGTCTGTCTGACACCGGCCGGTTCTTCAGAGGTGCGACGCAAGCGAACCGCGGTTTTCAGGCCCTTTTCACGGCCCGTTGACCAAGCGGCGCCTTCGCCTCCCGGACTCGCAATCGGTCCCCTGCGCGATGCAACGTGGCCCGAAGGCACTCCCTCCCGGTTTCTTTGCCGTCATCACTCTCGTTCACTTCCACTCAACGAAGAGCACGGCCATCCTTTCCCCACCTTGGCGCGCAGCAGCGAGTTGGGTTGTCGCTGCCACCTTTTCTCGCTGTCTCTTGGATCCGCATCGTAGACGCGCTCGCCCACGTCCGACTAAGGGTTAAATCCGGTCCCAGGTCGGATTTGGTTGTCGTGCAAATACGGTACGCCCTCGGCAAATCCTAGGGTTGTCCTCAATTCCCGCCAGCCCTCCGGCGCGTTAATGTACTGATGCCTCCGGCGCATTGTCCGGACGCTTTACATCCATGAAGCTCTATTCTCCCGCGAGATTGCTGCGGGTATTATTTGCTGTTTTCGCAGCCAGCATCAGCTGGACTTGCTACGGGCAGACCGCTCCCACCATCACGTCCCAAACCTGGGACCAGACCGTGAACGCCGGCGCAGCCGCCACGTTCAGCGTCACCGCCTCCGGCACGGCGCCGCTGACGTATCAATGGCGCAAGAACGGCGAGAATATCCCCGGCGCGAACGCCGCGTCCTACACGATCAGCAATGCGCAAGCCGGCGACGCGGCTGGCTACTACTGCCTGGTCAGCAACAGCGCTGGGATCGCTTGGAGCGGCAATGCGATCCTCACCGTCAATTCGAGCGGCACGGCCCCCTCGATCACGTCTCAGACGTGGGACCAGACGGTCAACGCCGGTGCAAGCGCCACCTTCAGCGTCACCGCCTCCGGCACGGCCCCTCTCACGTATCAATGGCGCAAGAATGGCGAGAATATCCCTGGCGCTAATGCGGCGTCCTACACGATCAACAATGCGCAAGCCGGCGACGCTGCGGGCTATTATTGCTGGATCACCAACGGGTATGGTTCGGCTTGGAGTGGCAATGCGATTCTCACCGTCAACTCGAGCGGGACTGCACCAGCAATCACGTCTCAGACCTGGGACCAGACGGTCAACGCGGGTGCAAGCGCGACCTTCAGCGTCACCGCCTCCGGCACGGCACCGCTGACCTATCAATGGCGCAAGAATGGCAACAATATCGCGGGTGCCAACGCTGCGTCCTACACGATCAACAATGCGCAAGCCAGCGACGCGGCGGGTTATTATTGCCTCGTCAGCAACGGCTATGGCGCCGCATGGAGTGGCAACGCGATTCTGACCGTGACCTCGAGCGGGACCGCACCCTCGATCACGTCTCAAACCTGGGACCAGACGGTCAACGCGGGTGCGAGCGTCACCTTCAGCGTGACCGCCTCCGGCACGGCGCCGCTGACGTATCAATGGCGCAAGAACGGCGAGAATATTCCCGGAGCCAACGCCGCGTCCTACACGATCAACAATGCGCAAGCGAGCGATGCGGCCGGCTATTATTGCTGGGTCACGAACGGCTACGGCGCCGCGTGGAGTGGCAGCGCGATTCTAACCGTTAACGACGGAGGAACCACGCCGACAATTACCACCCAGCCCCAGAGTCTGACGGTCAGTGCGGGCACGAGCGCAAACTTCAGCGTCACGGCATCCGGATCGGCACCTCTCACCTACCAATGGCGCAAGAACGGCGCGGCGATTACCGGCGCAACTTCCGCTTCGTATACGCTCTCCAACGCGCAAAGCAGCGATGCGGGCACTTATTCCGTCGTCGTCAGCAACAGCGGCGGCTCGGTGACAAGCAGCGACGCCACCCTGACGGTCAGCACGACGCCGTCCGTCCCCGCCATAACGACCCAGCCGCAGAATCAAAACGCGTCCATTGGCAGCACGGCAGTCTTCTCCGTAGGTGCGACGGGGAGCCCGGCGCCAAACTACCAGTGGCGGAAAGGTACGACCAACGTCGGGACCAATTCCCCAACCCTGACACTCTCGAACGTGCAAACGGGCGATGCGGGTAGTTACAGCGTCATCGTGTCGAATTCGGCGGGAAGCGTCACGAGCGCGGCGGCTACCCTCACGGTCACGCCCGCTCCTGCCGGTGGACCCACCATCACCGACCACCCCCGCGCACAACGGATTGAACCGGGAAAGAACGTCTATTTCAGCGTGAAGGCAACGGGCTCCGGTGCACTCACCTACCAATGGTATCACAACAGCAGTGCGCTGCCGGGCGCCACGGGTTCTTCACTGACCCTCACGGGGGTCCAGGCGACTCACGCGGGCGACTACTATGCCGTCGTGTCCGATTCCAACGGAAGCAAGGCGAGCATCGTAGGAACGCTCCTGGTCGAAGCTCCGCCACCGGCAGCCGGGCAAAACCCGGTCATCGTCGAGGTGCGGACCGCGGCGCCCAAGGTTCTGGTGGTTGTCCTGCAGGGGCCCTATGAGGAGGAACATGAACTGAACGTCACCCCTACCTATCATCAGCTGAATCTCACGCCGAGTGCATGGTCGGTTAACAGCCAGGCCCCCGCTGGGATTCACCGGTATTCGGTCCCCTGGGACGAAAAGGGCGAGTTCCTCAAACCGGGCATGTCCGGAAAATTCTACCCGATCGTGACCCGGCACCAGATCTACCTGCGGCTGCCTTCGCCACTCGTCGAAAATCAATCGTACAACCTCCAAACCCCGTACGGCAACACGACATTCGTGTTCAGGGAGCGCAGCACCTTCTGTGAGTCCATCAAGGTCAATCAAGTCGGATACAGCGCCCTAAACACCGAGCCGTTTGCCAACTTCGGACTGTTCATGGGCGATGGCGGAAGCCTGCCGTATGATCAAGTAAGCAGCACCGCCAAGCCATCCTACAAGGTGATCAAGGAACTCACCGGCGAAGTGATCGGCTCCGCGACGCGGGTTTCGGAGGATGTCGTCGATGACACCGGATCCGGCGTCCGTTCAGGCGAGAGGGTCTACAAATTGAAGCTCGATGGGGTGCCACCCGGCGGCCCTTACTACGTGGTGCTGAACGGTGCCGGTCGCTCGCGCTCCTTCGGTGTCGGCGACACGTACAGCGAGCACCTGGCCCGGGTAACGATGCGGGGTCTGTACCATATGCGCTGCGGCATGGCTCTGCTGCCGGAGTTCACTGAGTGGGTCCATGGCGCCTGCCATACCAACATCCGCTACGACCTCCGTTCGACGAGCGACCAGGATGAAGTGGACGTCACCGAGCCGGGCCCGTACGGCTCCCTCGCTTCGGGCGCCATGGCGGGTGGCTATCACGATGCGGGTGACATGGACCACACGAAGGCGCATCCGCAGATTTCCATCCAAATGCTCTCCTTCTTCGAGGCATTCCCGGATCGGTTCAAGAGCCACCAGTACAACATCCCCCGGCTCTTGAATCATCCGCAGGTTCCGGACGTGATGGAGGAGATTCTGTGGGGTGTCCTGCTCTGGGAAAATCTACAGCTCGAGGGCAGCGATCCGCAAAGCGGCGGTGTCATGTCGGGATGGAGTGGTCAGCATTTCACGACGTACGGCGCCAGCAACGCATCGAATGACCCCAACTCTTACGGCACGATGCAGGTGGATGATCAATCGACCGCATACTGCGCTGGAATATTTGCGCACACGGCGCGCCTGCTCCGGCGATGCGCACCCGGCGATGCCTCCCTCGAAGCGCGCGCCGCGGGGTTGATTACCCGCGCCAAGGCCGCATGGAATTATCTCGAGGCGCGCAACCGGTTTGATGAGACCGGCGCGGCGGGCCAGACGCACTACCTGTATGCGGCCCTGCAGCTGTTTCTCGCGGTACCCTCCACGGACGCGCACTCGGCTCGGTATCACCAGATCTTCCAAAAGGAGGTTAATCGACTGATCGTGAACCCTCCGACCGCTCCGCAATACGAAAGATATCAGTACGGTCCGGGCGATCTCTACAAATATTGCCAGCCGGCCCATTTCATCAGCTACCTCCTGCCGCCGGTTCGCAGCGACGTGCACCCCGCCACACGGGACAGCCTCGCGGCAAAGATCAACAACTACGCCGCAGACGCTGAACAAACGCTGACATTCGGCCGCCTGCCGGAAGCCACGGCATACCCTCAGGGCGTCGTAGCCTACATGGGGATCGGCAACAGCACGGCCCAAGGCCGGTTTGCGTCTCCGCTGATGTATGCGGCGGCGATCACCACCGATACCGCGCTCAAGGCCAAGTACACCAAGGCAGTCGCGCAGTACGCGGATTTCTCCGTGGGCCTGAATCCCATGGGTATATCCTTCTGCACCGGCTTGGGAACGGACCAGGTCAACAGCCCGCTCGACTGCAATTCGTACTTCACGAAGTTCGGCCTCAAGGATGACCATACGCCGGGAGGACGCGTCGACCCCGTGGGTAACCCGATTGGCAACGTGCCAGGCATCGTCGTCTACGGTCCCGATGACGACCGGGGTGGCATCCCGTGGGAGCGGGCGGTGAACAACAAGCTGTATCCGACCTTCGACAACCTGCCGATGCTCCGCCGCTATGCCCACGGATGGTCATGGATTATCGTCAATGAATTCACGGTACACGAGACCATGGTCTGGAACGCATTGATGTACGCCTTCCTTCACAAACCGTAGGCGGTCGGCGTTGCCCCGCGCATGTTGAATCAACGCTCCGTCCTCGCGACGGAGCGTTTTTATGATTGCCGCGCTGACTCATCGTGGACCCGCGCGGCCGGTCTCCGCCGTCCGCCTTCCCCTAATAAAAGCCCTTTGGTCTTTCTCTTAATCTTAATCTTTCTCTTTCTCCGGTTTGGGCCCGGGCCTTCCGCGCACGAGCACAATCCAAGGCAAGAGAAAGAGAAAGATTAAGAGAAAGAGAAAGACGCTGCTCGGACGGGGTCAGTGCCGCTAGGTGCTACAATCGGCGCTGCGCGGCCTGGCGTTCGGAATGTTCGAAGGCGTCGGCATAGTCATCCAATTCCCGCTTAGACATTCCCAGCGCCTTCCCGGCCTCGCGCCATCGGCTGACGGCCGTCTCCACCTCGCCCAAAATCTCCTTCGCGCGCCGCGCCGTCAGCCGAAAGTACGCCGTCACTGACATCAGCGCGTCGATCGTCGCTTCGGGGCCGGCATCGGCCGAGACCCACGTCTTCAACTCGCGGGCGCGGACGGGAAAAGGGTTCAGGTCGAACGCCGGTGCCAGCCGCCAGAGTCCCCGCTCGGCGTGCAGAAAACCGTGGTTGTGCAGGTGATCGTCCACATTGGTGATCAGGATGGAATACGCCATGCGTCGCCAAAGCTCTTCAATGTCGGCTTGCGCGGCCGCGCCCTGCATCCGCAGCGCATCGACAATCTCCGTATAGCTGTGCTCCTCCGCGCCGGGCGCTTCGATCCCGAGCAGAGTGGCCGCTGAAACATACATCAGGCGGCCGCCTTCGGGTGTGCGATCGAAGCGGCGGATCAGGGCAACCGGGATGCCGTCACTGTCCACCAGCCGTGCCGAGGCGACGGTCAAACCCGCCGCCTTCGCCAGCATCATCGCCAGCACTTCACCTTTGGTGACCGCGCGCTCGTCCTCCACGCTGGGGAACTTCCCAATCGCAAGCAGGCCGTCGTCATCCAGCACGGTGCACTTGGGACGCAATCCGCCCAAAGAAGTGCCTCGGCCTCGCAGGTAGGCGAGGTCAGCGGCTGTTTCCGTTTGGGTTTCGACGGCACGGGAGGCCGCCATGAGGCGACTCAACTCGACCAGGGGAGGCGCGGAGCGGCGGCCCGGGTCGGACGTTCGCTGAAACACGCCGTCCTCATCCTGGAAGCGAAGCGCGCCCACGCGGCTGAAGTCATCAACTGCCAGAAGAAAATCGACCGCGTGGAGTTGCGCCGAACCAGCGTCCGCACCACTCCGACGCGCCGCCTGGCGGCGCTTGGCGTGATCACGCAGAATTACGCGGCGCCCCCAGCCATCGGGCTCGGTGTCGGCAATCGAGGCATGAAACACGGAGCCTTCCCTTGCCTTGCGGTGAAACTGCGACCCCGCCACCAGCGGCAGGTTCGGTTCGAGCGAGAAACGATCCGGGGCCCGCAGCCAAGTCTCGTCATAGGCGAACGCCGCGTGTTCACGCGCACCATCGCGGTCGTAATGCAGGGTTCCGACGCGCCGGCCCCCGTGCCCGACATGGACATGCAGGGTACGCTTCATAGCGGCGTCGGTGCACGTTTTACTCTGACTCGTTTCGGCAAGCGCGCTTCATCCAGTTGCAGCCCCACCTCATCCTGCTTGGGATCGACCACTTCGCCCAACGCACTGCCGAAGCCGAGGACGAAAAGAGCCATGGCGTAGGCGCCCATTGCCACCGTCGGATCACCCTTCTCGACCCGACGGTAAGTATTGGTGGCGACGCCCATCCGCTCCACCATCATGGCAACGCTGAAATGGCGCTTACGACGCGCAATGGCAATATCCTGTCCGAGCTTCGCCAGCGCACGGCGCGTCGGAAGCGGCAAAAGATCGTGGAGCGAAGAGCGCATGTTTAGGTCCATATATTGGCCTTAAAGCGCGTTTGGTGTCAATGTATTGATACTTGTCGGGATCGGAGCGAACCGCGCCCCAACGGTCAGGACGGGAATTGTTGACTCCCGACGCCCGGGTCCCCGGTGGCGTACGTGTCCCGCGTGCGATTCAGCGCGTGCGAATACCGCGAGGGGCAGACGCACGACCCGCTGCGCGGGGATTTCAAATTTCAAACTTCAGATTTCAGATTACGAGCCTCGCCATCTGAAACTGCCGAACGTAGCGGGGAGCGCCAGCGAGACGAGGTTGGGCATGGCCCTGACGCAGGCTAAAGCCCTCGCTCTACCGACAAGGCAGCCGGAGGTAGCCACAAAAAACACCAAGAGCCACGAAAACCCAAACCTCTCTTTTCGCGCCTCTTCGTGTTTCTTGTGGCCCAAGATCGGAACCGCCCCCGACGCAGGCTAAAGCTCTCGCTCTACCGCGGAGCCCCTTTCGCGGGATTTCAGATTTCGAATTTCAGATTTAAGATTTCCGGGGGCCGGCCATCTCAAATCTCAAATTTCAAATCTTAAATCCCCGCGCAGCGGGGGACAGGGTCTGGCCGACGACGAGGGAGATATCTGCCGCGACCTACCGTCTCCTGCCTCCGAGCAACACCACCCGCAGCCCCGCGGCCTCAGCCAGTCCAGCCTGCCGTTCGTCGCAGGTCACAAACATTCGCGCGCCGAGCGTCAGCGCGGTTGCCACGTGCACCCCCGAGCCAAGTCACCCGCCCATGCCCATGCCCCAGCCCCAGCCGGAACACGCCTGGCTGCAGGCGCTTATCGGCGAGTGGACGTTCGAAACGCAAACGCCCGCCGCACCCGGAAAGCCCGCCGAAACGTTCCGCGGCGCCGAGACGATCAAGTCCGTCGGCGACCTCTGGATCGTCGGCGAAAGCGAAGGGGCCATGCCCGGCGGCGGAAAAGCGAAGATGATGCTGACGCTTGGTTTCGATCCCCAGCGCAACCGCTTTGTCGGAACGTGGCTCGGCTCGATGATGACCCATCTCTGGATCTACGAGGGCCGTCTCGACGCAGCCCGGAAGGTCCTGACGCTTGACGCGGAGGGCCCGAGCTTCGCGGATCCAGCCAAGGTCGCGAAGTACCAGGACATCATCGAAGTCCTGGCCGCCGACCACCGCACCCTCCGCTCCCGCGTGCAGGGTGAGGATGGCCAGTGGACCCAGTTCATGGAAGCGCACTACCGGCGGAAGCGCTGAGGCGCCCGTCTCAAATCCCGGACAGAGCCGCGCCGGGCGCCAGTGGCTCGAGTCATTCAGACGCCTGCTTCGAGCATCTGAAATTTGAAATCTGAAATCCCCGGCGTAGCCGGGGCAACTGTACCCCTTCGCCACCGGGCCATTGTACCGGCACGCCGTCCCTCCTCCTGTTCGCTCCGCTGCCTCTGCCCCGCTTCCGGCGAAGCCGCTACACTGGCGGCATGAACCTCGATTCGCCCGCCGACCTCTCGCCTCTCTCCTATGGCTGCGGCCTGACGCTGGGTCTCGCGCTCCTGATTGGCCTGCCCGCCGCGCCCCCCTCCACTCCCACGAATCCCAACCTCGGCTCCCGGCACCACCCACCCGCCCAACCCACCCTGGACTTACCGCGGGGACATCACCTGAAATCCGAAATTTGACCTGCCGACGCCGCTTCGCGGCAATTTCAGATTTCAGATCTCAGATGCCAGAACTCCGGCTATCTCACATCTCAGATCCGGCTCGAATCAATCATACGCCTGCGGTTCGGAGCCTCTGAAATATGAAATCTGCAATCTGAATCCCGGCACAGCCGGGCCCCCCATGCAAATCCGCCCTCCCACCACCGACGACGCCATCGCCGCCTGCTTCCCCCTGTTTCACGTGCTGCGTCCGCACTTGATCGCCGGCGAGTTCGTCGCGCGCGTGCGGCGTCAGCAGGCGTCGGGCTACCACCTGATTTGCGGCTACGACGGCGAGGCCGTCGTGGCCGCCGCCGGGTTTCGCTTCCTCGAGTTCCTCGCCTGGGGACGCGTCCTCTACGTCGATGATCTGATCACCGCCCCCGAGCACCGCCAGCGCGGTCACGGCCATGCGCTCATGGAATGGCTCATCGCGCGCGCGAAGGAGGCTGACTGCGACGAGCTGCACCTCGACTCGGGCTACCACCGCCACGACGCCCACCGCCTGTATCTGAACCAAGGCCTCCAGCTCACCAGCCATCACTTCTCCCGGAAGCTGTGAGGGGGGCCGCTACGCGGCGATTTCAGATTTCAGACCTGGGCCGCTACGCGGCCATTTCAGATTTCAGATTTCAGATTTCAGAGGCCGGAACTCCGGCTATCTCAAATCTCAAATCTCAGATCTCAAATCCCGGCGCTGGGCCGCTACGCGGCCATTTCAGATTTCAAATTTCATATTTCAGATCTCGTGATCCAGCCATCTGAAATTTTCAGGACCTATCGGGCAGCGCCAGCGAGACGAGGTTTGCGGGATAGGCCCGACGCAGGCTAAAGCCCTCGCTCTACCGACAAGGCAGCCGGAGGTAGCCACAAGAAACACCAAGAGCCACGAAAAACAAACCTCTCTTTTCGTGCCTCTTCGTGTTTCTTGTGGCCCAAGATCGGAACCGCCCCGACGCAGGCTAAAGCTCTCGCTCTACCGGGGAGCCCGCTGCGCGGGAATTTCAAATTTCAAATTTCAGATTTCAGATGCCGGACGTTCGACCCATCTGAAATTTGAAATCTGCAATCTGAAATCCCGGCGCAGCCGGCACGACGGGCTAAAGGACCGCCCTCCTCCAAACCCGCTACGCGGCAATTTCAGATTTCAGATGCACCGCCCTCCCCCAAACTCGCGTCGGGTCGTCTACATCCCTTCCGGTCCCCGAACAAACACCCGCCACCCACTCACCCGCCCCAACCGCGCGTCCAGCTCAGCGGTCTTCTCCGCCGCTGTCGCTTCCAACCAGGCCAGCCAGCGCGCGTTCTCCGGTTTGGCGGCATCTTCGGGACTGAGGATAAACGCGCGCACCGCTCCCAGTGTCGGGTCGTTCGCCAGGGCTTCCGGACTCAGGTCCGGCGCCACGTCGTGCCAGTACCTGCCCTTCGCAAACGTGTAAAACTGGTAGCTCTTGAAATTGGACGCGATGAACGCCACCTCCTGCTTCGGCACTGCCGCAATCGCCGGTTCGATCAGCCTGCCTATCTCCGCATCCCGCGGGTGCCATTCCCGGAAGCCGACCACCAGCGAGGCGACACCCGCCACCGTCGCGATCGTCAGCACGGAGCGCTCCAGCCGGCGCCCGCTGCGCGAACCGTTCGCCCATGCCATGGCCGCAATCGCCGCGAGCATGACCAGCGTGTGTCCCGCCGCAAACGCCAGCGTGATGTCCTCGCGCTTGATTCCGCCGGCATACGCCGCCACCACCGCCAGCGCCGCGCCGCCGCACGCCGCGTATCCCGCCAGCGTCGGCCCTCGCTCCAGCGGACGCCGCGTCCGCAGCCGGCGCGCCATTGCGCCCAGGCACACGCCCGCCAGCAGGTACAGGAATACCGCCGGGGCCAGCACGTACAGCGGCTCCTTCACCTTGATCAGCGACAGCGGGACCACGCCCGCGGCACCGATCGCCAGCACCAGCGCGAGCTGACGCACCCGCCCACCGGCAGTCCACGCTGACCAGGCCCCGAAGACCATTGGCGGCAGCAGGAAGAAATGGTCCCGGTATAGCGCCGCCCCGTAGTACCACACCGGATGCACCCAGTTGGCCGGCCCGGCCCCGCCCATCTTCGCGCCGGAGATCCCCGCGTTCGTGATCACCCCGAAATAGATGTTCCTGAGCCAGAACGACACGTCCTGCGGATACAGGATCGCCACCGTACCCAGGTGCACCGCCGCGGGTGCCACGACGCCGAGCACGAACAGACCCACACCCGCCGCCACCGAGGCCCACGCGGCGCGCTGCTCCCACGCCCGAATGACCAACGCCGCCCCCACCGCGAGCCCGATCGGACCGAAGAGCCAGAGCTTGGTCACAAACGCGACACCCACGGCCAGCCCCGCGCCGAAGACATGACGTTTCGTCAACGGCGCGAACTGCGTCCGCATCGCGCAATACAACGCCACCACCCCCGCGAGCGTCATCAGCGGCTCCGCTTCCAGCATCCAGAAATAGCCTCGCAACGCCGGTGACGCCGCGAGCAACAGCACCGCGGCCGCCGCCGCCACCCGGTCCGCCCGCGCGAGCAGCCGGAAGGCAAAGAAGAGCAGCGCGCCGAAGAGCACCAGATTCGCGACCTCCGGACCTGCCAGCGAGCCGCCGCTGCCCCACAGGCTGACGGCATAGACATAGCTGTTGATTGTCGGATGCGCGAAGCCCTCCCGGTCCGTTTCGAAATTCCCCAACGGAAAGTAACTTGGCCGCAGCCAGTAGTCGGCGCGTTCCACCATATTGCGGGCCGTCACGCCATAAAAGCCCTCATCCCCTGTGTAGCCCGGCCGCGACACCAGATGGAGCCACAGCGTCGCGAGGCCCATCAGCAGCGCCAGCACGACCGCCGAACGCACGAACCACCCGCTCCGGTCCCGCAGGACCGCAGCCGTAAAGGAAACCGAAGAGGACGTCGAAGAGGAGGTGACAGAGTTCATGGGCCGGAGATTTCAGATTTCAGATTGCAAATTTCAGATACCCGGACAGGCGGCGGAACGACGCGGGGTGATGGACCGCGGGCGGCCCGCCCGCATCTCGGCCGAATGCGGACGGGCCGTCCGCGGTCCACCGAACCGGACTTCACAATTCCACGTCCGATCGCGCCGCGGTTCGTCCATCTGAAATCTGAAATTTGAAATCTGGATTCCGAGATCGGTGGTTCGCGCGCAGCGTGGGCTAAAGCCCTAGCGGGCCCTTCCCGATCGTCGCCACCACGTACACCGCCAGCACGCACGCGCCGACCACCCAGCTCACGCGGTCCTTGATCGAATACACGATCGGGTCGTCGTGCATCTCGCCCCGGCCCGTCGCCAGCCAGAGCCGGCACAACCAGAGCAACAGGCACGGCGCCACGCCAAACAGCGCCATCGGCCAGGCGTACTGCGCCTCCGCCACCGTGCTGTTGAGGTACAGCGCGAACACCACGATCGCCACGAACGCGCTCGCGACGCCAAACATCTGAAGCGTGACCAGATCCACCACGCCATACCCGCGCGATCCCATGTGCTTCCGGCCGAGCGCCTGGATGCGCACCAGCTCCGAGCAGCGCTTCAGGAAGGCCAGTCCGAGGAAGAGGAAGATTGTGAACGCCAGCAGCCACATCGTGACCGGGTACCCGCTGGCCACGCCGCCCCCGACCACGCGGATCGTGAAGAGGAATGCCAGGATGAAGACATCGACCAGCGGTCGCTTCTTGAGGTGCACCGAGTACGCCGTCGACACCGCGATGTAGGCGAGGATCGCCGCCGCGCACGCCGGGGAAATCGCGGCCGCCACGCCTGCTCCGGCGACGAGCAGCGCGGGCCCGAGCACCATCCCCCACAGGATCGGAAGCGCTCCGCTCGCCAGCGCCCGGTTGCGCTTGTTCGGATGCCGTCGGTCCGCCTCGAGATCCATCAGGTCGTTCGTCACATAAATGCCTGACGCCACCAGGCACCAGGCGGCAAACATCGCCAGCGCGCCCAGCACGGCGTTGGCCTGGAAATAGGCGTGCGCCGTGATGATGGGCACGAACACCAGCACGTTCTTCGACCACTGGTGCGGACGCATCGCCTTCACGATTGCCTTCACGCGGCTCGGCGCGCTCGAAAACGTCTCCAGCGGCTTCGTCTCCTTCGCCATCTGCCGCCGCAATTCCGCGGGGGCGTTCACCGCCAGCCGGCCGCGCGCCACCGCCCACACCGGCAGATCCGCGGCTTCATTCCCCGCGTAGTCGAAGCCGCCGACGCCATACCGCGCCACCAGCGCGCGTGCCTTGGCCCTGCCCTTCAGATTGGTCTGCCCATCCGACGTCATCACGTCGGTGAACACGCCGAGATGCGCCGCGATCTGCTCGCCCACCGCTCGATCGCACGCCGACACGAGCACGACTTCGCGTCCCGCCCGTCGCGCATCGTTCAGGTGATCGACGAGCTCCATTGTGTACGGCAGCGAGGCGCAATCCAGCGTCACGCCTTCGGCCAGCTTCTGTTTGAAATACGCTCGTCCCTTCAACAGCCAGAACGGCAGCAAAAGCGCCCGCCACGGCCGCGCCTTCAAATGCACGACCGCGGACTCCCACAACGTGTCCGTCTTCACCAGCGTGCCATCGAGGTCCACGCACAACGGCACGGTCGCAAGGTGGCCCCCGTGGGGATTCGGCGTCACGGACGGAACAGCACCAGCAGACGGCGCCAGACGGGGAGACGGTGGAACGATATTCACGGGCACGGAAGTTGGGTTCCTCCGATTCTCCCCGTTCAGCGACCACCGTCCTATGGGGCGTTCACCCCCCCTGCCCCGGCTCCACCGGGGCAGGAGATTCAGATTTCAAATTTCAGATTTCAGATCGGCTGCTCACGCCAAGGTCACGACCGTCCAATCCTTCGTGACCTTTGCGACCTTCGCGTGAGGCATCGGTCCTGTCTGAAATCTGAAACCGCGTGCAGCGCGCTCCTAATTCATATGCCAGAGCGGCAGCCCGTGGAGCAGCGCCCCGAGCACAAACAGCGCCGACAGCAGCACCGACGCCCAGTGCCGATATGAGAAAAATACGAACTGCATCACGAGTCGCAGTACCCAGAACAAGCTGATCACCGCCAGGAAAGCGCGGCCGAACGGGGTGATCAGCAATTCGGACCGATACATCAGGACGAGCAGCCCAAACGCCGCGAACACGAACGTGAGGCACAGGTTGAGCACCTGCAGGATCCCGCGATTGACCGGCGTCAGCCGCGGCAGCTGGGAACCCCAGGAGAAAAGCCGCCAGAACGCCGTATGAAACACCGCGAACGCGAGGCTGTGAAACCCCGCCAGAATGAGCAACGTGCCCGGATTCGACATACAGTGGGCACGATGATGTGCCCGCCCAAAAATGCCAGCGACCGTAAGAGTCCCGCTGGCGCACGCGTCCCGGCTGCGATGGCTGCAGCCCGTGGATCGCCGTAGCCTGCCCGCCGGAGGGTCCCGCGTGCGAAAAACTCGAGTCCGTGGATCGCCGTAGCGTAGGCGTCCCGCCTGCGTAAGGACAGGCTCTCGAAAACAACCCCGCCCATGATTTCCGCGCGCTGCCATTCGCAGATCCGTCCTTACGCAGGCGGGACGCCTACGCTACCCAGAGCCGCCACCGCAGTCGCGGCGCCCCCCTCCGGCTCGGCTCTGATTGGGCCTCTGTGACCTCTGTGGCAAAATCGGTATTCAGGTTCGATGTTCCCTTAACCCGTCCACCCTTCCACCCCTTCAGCCATTCAGCTTCTCAGCCTTTCAGCCCTTTCACTTTCCGCACCATCCGCGCCATCGACTCCTCCGGATTGAGCACGGCCACCCGATCGATTTCCACCCAGGCGAGATCCTTCGACTCGCTCGAAATCACCAACGGCTCGGCTGGATCGGCTTCGATCAGGAACCGCAGATCGTAATGGTGGTGCCCCGGATCAGACTTCCGTGGCGGAATCCAATGCACGTCGAAATCGAAGAGGGCGCCGTCGAGCAGCGTCAGGCGCGTGAGACCGCTTTCCTCCCGGGCCTCGCGCAGGGCCACGCGCGCCAGATCCGGATCGCCATCGGCATGCCCTCCCAGCTGCAGCCATTTGTCCAGTTTGTGGTGGTGCGTCAGCAGCGTCCGTGTCCGGTCCGGGCTCACGATCCAGGCTGAGCCCGTGAGATGCCCCGGCACGCAACTCCGCTCCAGGCAATCAGCGTGCGTCTCCACAAAACGGATCACTTCCGCCGTCATTTTTGCCTCATGAGCATCCAACGACCGCGCAGCATGAGCACGGAGTAACGTGAGGACAGGAGGGAGCATCATTGAAAATCCCAAACTCCAAACGTCCAAACGCCAAATAAATCCCAAGTCCAAACCAAAACTGGCCAAAGCTTACACGGACGCCACACCTAGCGACCAAGGCAGTTTTACAGGAGATCGCAGAGGCAGCAGAGTATTAGAACCGAACGCTTCAGGCCTCTGCTATCTCTGCGCCCTCCTGTAAAAACAGATCGGGTTGCGAAGCGCTTCCGTGTCTTCCGTGTGTTCCGTGGGCAGTTCGGTTGTCATCGCGTCTCAAACCACTTCGCATCCGCCTTCGCCGTCGCGCCCGTTTCCAACTCCGTGAACACCTGCGGCACCGTCTTCGCCACGCGAAACAATTCCCTATTCGAGGCCTTGAAGAAATTCTCGCGCTGCATCCGGTCGAACAGTCGCAGCAGATCGTCGTAAAACCCATCCTGGTTCAGAAACACGCATGGCTTCTTCACCACATCGAGCTGCCGCAGCGTCAGGATCTCCATGATCTCCTCCAGCGTGCCCCACCCGCCCGGCAGCGCCACGAACGCGTCCGCGCGCGTCTCCATCAGCAGCTTTCGCTCGCGCATCGTCACCACGCTGACCAGTTCGTCCGCCTCATCGTACGCCAGCTCCCGAGCCTTCATGAAATCCGGGATCACGCCCACCACGCGCCCCCCGCTCTGTTTCACCGCCCGCGCGATGGCGCCCATGATCCCGGTCCGACCCCCGCCATACACCAACCCCCAGCCCTGCAGCACCATCATCCGGCCCAGTTCCGCCGCCGCGGCATAGTACTTCGGGTCCAGCCGATCGCTGGAGGCGCAATAAACGCAGAGAAGCTTCATGGGAGGAACCACGTATGGACACGAATGGACACCAATAGAAGAGCAGAAAACCAAATGCAGGAGTCGCCCACGGAACAGACGGATCACACGGATTTTTCAGTGTGTTCCGTAGTACTATCCCAGAAGTTCGTGTTCTTTCAGCACGATTGGTTTTTGGGCTCCTCCCAATCCCTTGACCACAGATGAACACAGATGGACTCAGATTTGGAAAAAGACCGGCCTGGATACGTGTCCATCTGTGTTCATCTGTGGTTTCAATGGTTTGATTTGGTTGCGGCGTAGCCGCTCTTTCCGTGGACAGGCACCTGGTCTGGCGGGTTTGATTGCCGGGCTTGGGGTTCGTGTCCATTCGTGTCCCTTCGTGGTTAACCCAGCATCTCCCTACCTCGGCCGTCTGGCGCCTTCGCCCACAGGGCTGCTGCATCTGGGGCATGCGCGCACGTTCTGGATCGCGGCGGAAAGCGCCCGCGCGGCCGGTGGACGGCTGCTGCTGCGCAACGACGACCTGGATGCGGCCCGCTGCCGGCCGGAATACGTCGTCGCGATGCAGGAGGATCTCCGCTGGCTGGGGCTCGAGTGGGACGGACCCATGTTCACGCAGTCGGTCCGACGCCAGCGCTACCGGGTGGCGTTGGAGCGCCTGCACGCCGCCGGCCTGATCTTCCCCTGCACCCGTTCGCGTCGCGACGTCGCCGAGGCGGCCGGGGCGCCTCACGAAGGGGCAGGCGTGGACGATGAGCCGGTCTACCCCGCCGGCTTCCGGCCACCCGCCGATGCGCCGCTTCCGCCGCTCGGGGAAAACATCACCGTCAACTGGCGGTTCCGCGTCCCCGATGGCGAACGTATCACCTTCGTCGATGGTCGCTGCGGGGAGCAGCACGCCACCGCCGGCCTCGACTTCGGCGATTTTCTCGTCTGGCGAAAGGACGACATGCCCAGCTACCAACTCGCGACCGTCGTCGACGATGCCGAGTTCGGCATCACCGAGGTCGTTCGTGGCGCCGATCTGATCCGCAGCACCTTCCGCCAGCTGCTGCTCTTCCGCGCCCTCGGCTGGCCCGCGCCCGCCTTCTATCACGCCCCGCTGATGCTCGACGCTTCCGGCCAGCGCCTCGCCAAGCGCCACGACGCGCTCGCGCTGCGCACCCTGCGCGAGCGGGGTGTGAAGGCGGGGGAGATTATCGCGGGGTTTGAGAAAAGGACCTAAGGGAAGAAAGGGACCTAAACGACCCAAGGGACCTAAAAGGACGCTGCTGCTCTGAAACTGTGGGAGCGGGTTTACCCCGCGATTCCATCATGCGCGATCGCAGGGTAAGACCGCTCCCACAGCCCCCAACCGCCGCCACGGCCCCCAAGCCCGCATTTCATCCTTTACGTCCCTTGGGTCCCCTAGGTCCCTTTCCTCCCACTTTCACTCTCCCCTCCCATGATTCGCATCGGCGTCATCAACATTTCCGACCGCGCCAGTGCCGGCGTCTATGAGGACACGCCTGGCAAAGCCTGCGTGGCCCTGCTACGGGAGTGGCTAACCACGCCCTTCGAGGTCGACTACAAGGTGATCCCGGACGAGCAGCCGCTCATCGAAGCCGAGCTCAAGCGCATGGCCGATGACGCCGGCTGCTGTCTGGTCGTCACCACCGGGGGCACGGGCCCGGCGCCGCGCGACGTGACCCCCGAAGCCACCGCGGCCGTTTGTCAGAAGATGCTCCCCGGCTTCGGCGAACTCATGCGGGCGACTTCGCTGAAGTACGTGCCCACTGCGATCCTCTCCCGCCAGACCGCCGGCATCCGCGGCCGGACGCTGATCGTGAATCTCCCGGGCCGCCCGAAAGCGATCCGCGAAAACCTCGAAGCCGTCTTTCCCGCCATTCCCTACTGCCTCGACCTCACCGCCGATGTCCACCTGGAGACCAACGAGTCCGCAATGAAAGTCTTCCGGCCGAAGAGCTGAGGAGGTGGCCGCAAAAAGGCGCAAAAAAGCGCAAGAACCAAGACCGCCTTCTCTTTTTTTCGCCTTCTGTGCCTTCTTGCGGCTATCTGCCTTTTTATGAAAGCCTATCGCCCACCGCTTACCGCCAAGCGCCGGATTGTAACCTAGATCTGTGCGATCTGTGTAATCTGTGGCCCGGCTCGAGTTCTTCTGCCTTGAAACCTCCGCTGCCGACCACTGGAACGTTCGTCTCCAATGACCACCTACATCTACGAAACGATTCCGCAGACGCCGCGGGGCAAGCCGCGTCGCTTCGAGGTGCAGCAGTCGATGCGGGATAAGCCGCTCACCGAGCACCCGGAAACTGGCGAGCCGGTCCGACGGGTCATCGCGGGCGGGTACGGTCTGATCACGCAGCACGCCGCGCCGCCGCCCCGCGCCTGCAGCGGCCAATGCGAACGCTGCGAGAACAACTGACGCGGCGGGGTTCGGAGCGGTAACTGCAGAGCTTCAGCCTGCAGGATTGAGGCGCCTCATCGTCCGCCCTTTGGTCTTTCTCTTAATCTTAATCTTTCTCTTTCTCTGGTTTGGTTGCTTGCGAGGCCCTCGCTCGTCCAATCCCCAAGGCAGGAGAAAGAGAAAGATTAAGAGAAAGAGAAAGATCCCGAGCCTTCACAGCTCCGTATACTTGTCCGCCCGGCCTTTCGCCTTTTCGACGGGGTACTTCTCACCATTGGCCTTCATCTTCGCCTCGATCGCGGCGGCCAGATCGAGCCCGGTCATGTTCGCGAATTCGATCGCGTAGATCACCACATCGGCAATCTCGTCGGCAATCTTCCCTCGTTTGGCCGGATCCTGGGCCACGTGGACGGACTGTTCGGACGAGACCCACAGGAAATGCTCCATCAGCTCCCCTGACTCGGCCGCCAGCGCCATGCTGAGATTCTTCGGCGAGTGGAACTGCTCCCAGTCGCGGGCGCGCGCAAACGCCAGCACGTGCTGCTTGATCTCCCCAATCGTCGTCGTCGAGTCAGTGAAACCCATCCCGGGAGAGTGATAGGGCGAGGCGAAGCCGGCAACCCTGGATGAAATCCCGAGCGCCAAACTCCAAATACCAAAAAAATCTCAGGATCCAAACTCCAGCCACCGGCACGGACGGTGAAGGAGACGCTCCGGGTAGCGGCAGGCCTCCGCGCCTCCCAGCTTTGGAGTTTTGTCCTTCCTTGGGATCTCTTTGGCGTTTGGAGTTTGGCGTTTGGGATTTGCCGCGGAGTTGCCGTCATAATCCCCGTCCACATCGTGGCGCCGCCTCCCCCAACCAGTACAATTCGACCCTCTGCGCCGCAGCGGCTGTAACCGAAACGTTACGACGCCAGATAAAATCGTGCTTGGCACGCCGGCTGCAATATGCACCGTTGAATCCACTTTAGGTTTAATGACCGCGTCCCTCAAACATCACCGCAGCCTGGCCGCCGGCGCTTCTTTTACGAAGTCCCGCTGCCAGCAGTGCTGCGTCGCGATGCGACCGGTCGTTATTTCCACTTGGAATAAAGCCGTCGCGGGCCACCAGAACTAACCTTCCACCCGGAAGCATTTGGTTCTTCTGAGCCCGGCGGCCTCCAAGCCCCGAGGAAATGCTTCCATTTCATTTTCCTCCCATGCACACGATCATCCATCCCTCCGTTTCGAGCACGCGCAAGCGTAGTGCCGCCCGGGCGACGTCCGAGTCGACGTTCCGCCTGCCGCACTACGAGTGCGACGAGCAGCCGGACGCGATGAAGCTCGTCGTCTATCTGCCAGGCATCAGCTCCGCTGGGGTCGACATCGAAGGCCGCGGTGCCGACCTGACGATCACGGCGCGCAAGCCGCACGTCGTCCGTGTCAACTTCAGCGCCCTCCACCTCGAGGCCGCGCAGCGCGACTACCAGCTCAAGCTGCGCCTCGGCCACCGCTTCGACTTTCCCGCCATGCACGCCGAGATGCACGAAGGCACCCTCACGCTGACCATTCCCAAGCGTGAGTCCGCCGTACTGCAGTTCGAGCGCGTGGCGTGAGCCGGAATACCGAACATTGAACATCGAACCTGGATTCCGAAGTAGCCACAGAGAGCACAGAGCTCCGACAAGGAGGACACGGAGGCTCGTTGCGGGATTTGAGATTTGAGATTTGAGATTTGAGATCAGCTTCAAGTCATCGAATCGCTGGCGCTCTTCGCTACATCGGAGTAGCTGCCCCCCAGGTTGGATGTTGGATGTTGGATGTTGGATGTTGGATGTTGAGGTTTCGCCCTGTCCTCCAGTCATCGAATCGCTGGCGCTCTTCGCTACATTCTGGTAGCCGCCCATCGGTTCGATGTTCGATGTTCGATGTTCGATGTTCGATGTTCGATGTTCG
>JAEWKR010000039.1 GCA_023457715.1 Verrucomicrobiota bacterium | reverse complement strand
GCCTAACCCGGAACTCTGCAGACGGATTAACCACGAATGGACACGAATGAACACGAATAGGAGAGTAAACTCGGATGCAGCCCGTCCGTAGTCCCGCTCACTGTTTTGTGCCTGCGCGGAAGTGATGCTTTTCCCAGGTCTCATTCGTGTCGATTCGTGTCCATTCGTGGTTAACTGAATCGTTCCGGCTAAAGCCTAAAGCCTAAAGCCTACCGCCTACCGCCTACCGCCTACCGCCTATCGCCTAACGCTCCCCGCTCAAGACCCCGGCTTCTGCACCGGGATGCTGGCCAGCTCGGGCGGAACCGCGTCGGGCTGGTAGGTGGGGAAGCTGAGTTCGAGGAGGGAAACCGCGGGGATGTCGAACCGCGTTGTGCCGGCGCTGCGATCCACCAGCATCGCGATGGCCATGGGATTGCCGCCCGCCTGCCGGATAAGGTTGATGCATTCCACGACGCGACCGCCCCGCGTGACCACGTCTTCGACGATCAGAATCGGCTCGTTCGGGGCGATCGTGAATCCCCGGCGCATCACCAGCACATTGTTTTCCTTCTCGGCGAAGATATAGCGGACCTTGGAGCGCCGCGCGACCTCCTGTCCGATCACGAGACCGCCCATCGCGGGCGCGAGGACGGTGTGGTAGGTGATGCCGGCCGCGCGGAGCTTCGCGACGAGCAATTCGGCGAGGCGTTCGACCGCGCCCATGTCCTGACACACCTGGGCGCACTGGAAATAGTGACCGCTGTGGAGGCCGGAGCGCAGGACGAAATGTCCCTGCAGAAGGGCGCGCGTGCGGGTGAAGATGTCGAGGATCTCGGATTGGCTGGCATCCATGGGTGTTGCTGACGCTGAAAAACGCGGCGTCGCCGCGCAAGACCGGACCGTGACACAACCCAGCCACAGAGGACACAGAGCTCCGACACAGAGCCAAGCCGGAGGCGGGCGTTGCGATGACGAGTACACGTTGGTTGCGACCCCATCGAAGACCAAATGCAGGTGAACAATCCTCAGGAGTCTCCGTGACCTCTGTGTCGGAGCTCCGTGTCCTCTGTGGCTGGTTCGGGCCTTCGGCTGCCGCTTCCGCTTGGCTTATGCGGCGTTCCTCCTACGTTGCGGCTAGTTCCTCCCCCTGTGATCAAGACGGCACCACTCCCACTCGAAGACGAGCTGGGCGACGTTATCGACAAAGCGATGCGCCGCTGCGGCTTGACCGAGGAGTTGTTGGCCGAAAGGGCGCAGGTGCCGCTGAGCAGGATACTGGACGCCATCGACTATCGCTCGGATCTCACCTGCGACGAACTGCAGCGGATCGCGGCGGTGCTGCACTTGAACGAAGTCGGCCTGTGTGCGCTGGGCAGCGGCAAGTACCCGCAGCCGGAAATCGGGCCGCTGCCGTTTTGCGTCTGGCCGCTGCGGATGCCGCATGGGATCGGCGTGGCGAATGCCTACCTCGTCGGCGAATGCGGCGGCTCGAGGGCCGTGTTGTTCGACACCGGTGCGGGCATCGATTCGCTGCAGGCGAACTGGCCGGCTTATATCCGCGGATTGGATGCCGTGTTTCTGACGCATGTGGAAGCCGAGCATGCGGGCGGTCTGTGCGAAGTGGTTGCGCGCTTTGGGGTGACGAGCGCCTTCATCCCGGTCGGAGCAAAGGCGCCCTGTGGCAGTCCGCTGGGCGAAGGCGAGATGAGGACCTTCGGCGCGCTCGAAATCACTGCCTTCGCGACGCCGGGTCATGCCGCCGCGCACAGTTGTTACCTGGTGCGGGCGCCACGGGCCACGGCGGGTACAGCCGTGTTGATCTCGGGAGATCTGGTTTTTGCCGGTTCCGTGGGCGGCGCGTTTCACTGTGCGGACGCCTTGCAGAAGAGCCTGCGCCGGATGCTGACCGTTGCGTCGCCGAGCACGATCATCGCGCCGGGTCATGGGCCGCTCACCACGGTCGAGAACGAACTGCGGTTCAATCCGTTCATCGTGTAGGGGCAGCAAGGGACGTACAGGACCTGAGGGACCTAAAGGACCCAAGGGATTGTGAGCGTGCTGTGCGCCGTGAGCTTGCTCACGCACCCTGCCACCTGCGCCAGCAAGCCGGCAGCCCGCAGAGCCGGCCACTTTCACTCTCACTTTCACTTTCACTTTCCCTTTCCCTCCCGCATCCTGCGGGCCGAATGAACAATCGGACGAAGGCGATCGTGGGGGCCGTAGGCTGGCTCGCGCTGGTGGTGGCCGCGCGGGTGTCGCCGTCGGCACCGGGCTGGACTTCCGTCCTGATCGCCTTCGCGGCCTTGGTGTTGGTGCCCCTGGCCATCGATTTGGTCACCGAGCGGCGGGACACGGGCAAGATCGGACGCAATTTCGAACTCGCGCAGAAGATCCAGCTGCCTTCCGCTGCGTTGCTCGCGTTGTCATTCGGGCTTCCGCACGGACTTTGGGCCTTCGTGGCCGCGCTACCTTGGGCGCTCGTAACCGCTCTGCTGGCCTCGGCGGGGGTGGGCCGCTTGCTGCGTGACCGATGGGCCCGGCCGATCGACCGTCTTGGCGCCGACGTGGGACTCGGATTTTTCGTCGTCGGCGGGATGTGGGTGCTGATCGACCGCAGCGGTTATCGTCCGCTTGGGTTCTCCCCGGAAATCGTCGCGCTGACGGCGGCGCATTTTCATTACGCGGGCCTGTTGTTGCCGTTGTTCGCGGGACAGGTGGCGCGCGATGTGCCCGACTCGCGCTTCGCGTCCCGCGCGATTGTCGGGACGATCCTGGGCATTCCGGCCCTGGCTGCCGGCATCACGCTGACGCAACTGGGGTGGACGCCGGCCTTCGAGACGGCGGCCGGCTGCGGTCTCGCGCTGGCGGGTGCATCCGTCGGCGTACTGCACGTGCGCTGGGCCCTCGACGCCAGGGACTCTGCTTCGTCGGCGCGTGCGCTGGTGGCCATCACGGGGGTCGCCCTGTTCATCGCGATGATCCTGGCGACGTTGTATGCGCTGCGGCCGTACGCCACTCCGGTCCCGGATTTGGGCATCCCTCAGATGCGCGCTTTCCACGGGACGCTGAACGCGTTCGGGGTCGGCCTGTGTGGCGTCCTCGGTTGGCGGCTCGCGCGGCGCGGATGAGGCGATCCCTCGGTGACCGGGCCAGAAGGCGCCTCACGCCAAGGCCGCCAAGGTGAATCGCAGATACCCGACTGCACTGTAAGGCGGGCGAAGGGTGTCGACTTCCCGGCTCTGGTCCTTCGCGTCCTTTGCAACCTTTGCGTGAGGCAGTCAGGCCTTGCGCCGTCCTGAACGCCCGGACGCAGCGTGAGGAGTTCCGGCCGCTCTGAAATCTGAAATTCTATCCCGCCAACGCGTTCTCGGTATTCAGGTGCTCGGGGCCGGTGTACTTCTGCGACTGTTCGTCGGCGTGGTAACTGGAGCGGACGAGCGCGCCGCTCTCCACCACGCCGATCCCGAGGCTCAGGCCGTACTCATGCCAGTGCTTGAACTCCTCCGGCGGCGCCCAGCGGGCAACCGGCAGGTGTTGCGGGGTGGGTTGAAGGTACTGGCCGATCGTGACGATGTTGGTCTGATCCGCCGCGATGTCGCGCAAGGTTTGGGCGATCTCCTCCTGGGTCTCGCCGAGGCCCAGCATGATGCCGGTCTTCGTGACGAACCCGCGGCTCTTGGCGTGCCGAAGGACGGAGCGCGAACGGTCGTAGCGGGCCTGGACACGCACCGGTTTCTGCAACCGCTCGACCGTTTCCAGGTTGTGGTTGTAGATGTCGGGTCTGGCATCGAGCACGATATCGACGTGCGCGGTGTTTCCTTTGAAATCGGAGGTCAGCACTTCGATGGCGGTCCGCGGATTGCGGTGGCGGATGGCGCGGATCGTGGCAGCCCAGACGCTTGCTCCGCCGTCAGCCAATTCGTCGCGGGCGACGCTGGTGATGACGCAGTGCTTGAGATTCATCTTGGCGACGGCTTCTGCCACGCGCGCGGGCTCGCCGAGGTCGAGTTCCGTCGGGCGGCCGGTCGCGATCGCACAAAAATTGCACGACCGGGTGCAGATGTTGCCGAGAATCATCACCGTGGCGGTGCCGCGGGACCAGCATTCGCCGAGGTTCGGGCATTGGGCACTCTGGCAGACCGTGTGGAGCTGGTTGTCGTCAACCAGGCGGCGCGTTGCCGAATAACCGGGGCCGCTGGGCAGTTTAGCCCTCAGCCAGCTGGGTTTGCGTGTCGTTTCGGCCGCATGCATGCCGGACAAGAGCATACGAGAACCGGCGTCCTGCAACCCGGAAAACGGGGACGATCTCGCCACAGAGAACACAGAGCTCGGACACAGAGCCAAGCCGGAGGCCGGCGGTGCGGTTTCAATGGCCGGTTTGTTGCTCGGCGCCTCTGTGATCTCTGTGTCGGAGCTCCGTGAACTCTGTGGCTAGATCGGTCCGGGATTGAGGAATCGCGGAAGCAGGGTGCGGAACTCGTTCTCCAGGACTTGCTTCACTTCGGCTTCGTCGACTTTGCGGCCGAGCTCTTTCTCCATCGAGGTCACGGTCCCTTCGGTGGCGCTGATTCCGCACGGAACGATGCCGCTGAAGTGGTCGAGGTTGGCGTTCACGTTCAGGGCAAAGCCGTGGTAGGTCACCCAGCGACGGACAGCGACGCCGAGGGCGGCGACCTTTCGTTTGCCCAGCCAGATGCCGGTTTTGCCCTCACGGCGCGCCGCCGCCAGCCCGAGGCAACCGATTGAGTTGATCAGTACCTGCTCCAGGAAGCGCAGGTACGCATGCAGGTCCTTGTGGCTGGCAAGCGAGAGGATGGGGTAGCCTACGATCTGCCCCGGCCCGTGATAGGTGATGTCGCCGCCCCGGTTGGTTTTCGCGACCTCCACGCCCTCGCGCGCGAGTTGGTCGTCGGACCACACTAGGTTGGTTTCGGAGCCGCTGCGCATCCCGACGGTGAACACCGGCTCATGCTCGGTGAAGATCAGCGTATCGCCGATCTCGCCCGCGATCCGTTGCGTGACGAGCGCGTCCTGCCGCTTTAACGCCTCCGCATAGCGGGTGCGGCCCCAGTCGATGACGGAGAGGGACGCGGTAGAAGCGGCGTTGGACACAGGCAGCTCGGACATGGGGGGATTGTCGTGGACGCGGCGATTGGGCGCAAGGGCAGGGCAGCGTGCCGATGCGACCATCCGCGCTCCGTCATGCGTCCGCCCTTTGGTCCTTCTCTTCATCTTTCTCTTTCTCGTTCTCCGGCCTTGGAAAGGCACCGACCACAGGCGCAAGCCACGAGAGAAAGAGAAAGATTAAGAGAAAGAGAAGGAATTCGGGCCGTGGGACAGCCCTTGTCTCACCCCCTGTGCTAACCTCTGGGCCATGAACTCCTCCTCCCGTACCCGCTATGGCCGCGTGCCGCTGGCCCTCACTTGGAAACACGAAGGCGCGACCTATCGCGCGACGGCCTGGCCTGAGGTGACCTTCGAACGCGCGTACGGCGAGGAGTGGATCGCGCTGACACCTTCGTTGGAGACCCTGGCCAGCGCACGAGTCGCCGCGGGGGCATGGCGGGCGTTCCTGGAGTATGTGCCGTCGGACGTGCGCGATTTCCTGGGCTGCTTCCGGGGAAATCGGCTGGCGGCCCTGAGGGTGGCGGCGCAGTGCCCGGACCTCGTCGGCACGTTGACGGAGACGCCGGCCCTGGCGGTGTTCGTCGCCGCGCACCCCCTGCTCCGTGGCGAAACGACGGCACGCTGGCACGAGATCAATGCCGTGTTCGAACGCGGTGGGGTCTATGCCTTGATGGAGTGGCTGGGGCTGCCGTCGACGCGGCAGGCGCTTGCCATCCTGCGCAACTTGATCGCCGCCGACCTCGCGCCATCGCTGCTGGTTCCGCTCCGCACGGTGCTCTGGCGTCCCCACGGCGTCTTCGCGCTGGCCCAGCTCACGACCATCGGCGAGCGCGAGCTTTCGGATGCGTGTGCGCTGGCGGCGTGAGATCGAATCCCCACCCGGGCCGGTTGTCGCGTCCCGCTCGCACACCTTTGATCACGCCCGTTGTTGGGCGCGACCTACGACAACAACGCGCTGAACCAGATCACTGACCGGGTGACGCCCGGCAACGTGACGGTGTCCGGTTTTGCGCCGACGGGCTCGACCGTGACCGTCAACGGCCAGGCGACCACGCGGCAGGGCGATTACTTCCATGCCGCCGCGGCGGTGAACAACACCGCGGGCGCGAAGCACGAGACGATCAACGTGGTCAGCACCGCTCCCTCGTCGACGGTGACCCGCAAGGTCTTCGTCCCGAAGTCCAGTCTGCCCGGCGCAGACGAGAAGTGGACCTATGACCTGGACGGCAATATCACCCGCGACGACCAGTGGAGCTACACCTGGGATGCCGAGAATCGGCTGGTTGCCATGGAGACCCGGACGGATTTGATTCCGGGCGTGGTTGCCGCCGCCGATGCCCGCCGACTGGAGTTCAAGTACGACTACATGGGCCGTCGCGTCGAAAAACTCGTCCGGCTCTGGAACAGCTCAGCGACGGCGTACTCCACCACGGCGAACACGACTACCCGCTTCATCTATGATGGCTGGAATTTGATCGCCGAGTATTCGGTCTCGGGCACGACTTTGACCCTTGGTCGCTCTTACACCTGGGGCGTCGACCTGTCCGTGACCCTGCGTGGCGGTGGCGGCGTAGGTGGCCTGCTCATGAGCAAGGAAGCCAGCGCGCTCTCGTTCTATGCGTATGATGGCAACGGGAACGTCACCGCAGTGATCGACCGAGTCAGTGGCGGCATCCTCGCGGAATACGAGTACAATGCTTTCGGCGAGTCGCTCCGCGCTTCCGGGGCGCAGGCGAACGCTAATCCGTTCCGGTTTTCAACCAAATACGCGGACAATGAATCCGGACTCTTGTATTACGGTTTCCGTTTCTACGATGCGAGAAATGGCCGTTTTATCGGCAGGGATCCGATTCAGGAAAGCGGCGGGACGAATTTGTACGGATTCTGTCTGAATAACGCGATCAATGGTTACGACTACCTCGGGCAGCAATTCGAAAACCTAGCTTATTACGGCGCTCGACCGTCCGATTGGACGGACGGGCAATGGGCCGCGCGGGTCGCAGCGGTGCAGCGGGATCGTGCAGCGTATGCAGAAGGTTTCTGGATGCCCCCAAGTGGCGTCAACGCGGAAACGGCCGTCGCTCGTGATTTAGGCTACGCCATGGCATTCAGCCAAGGAATCTGCTATGACGTAGATGGTGCTTTCTTCGCGCGATCAGCAGCGTCGTACAAAGTCCGTGAGCAAAATGCGGTCTTGGCGGAGGTCCAAGCCGGATTGACCGCAGGACTGGCCGAAAAGGTAGCAGGCTACGCGAATGCCGCGCTTAGTACCGCAATCAATCAATCCGTTGTTCAATCGGGCGAAGCAACGTTGGCAGCCGCGCAATCCAATTTGGCGAATCTGGGGGCGCTGACGGTCATGCAGAGCAATGCCATAGTTTCAAACCTGACCGCGTCGAATGCGTCGCAATTCGCCGCGGGCATTGCTAGTAGCGTGTTGAACGCCTCCATCGCGACACACCAAGCAAACATTGCCGCTTTGGATTCGCAGATTGCGGCGCTAGGATCCGAGATTGCGGCTCTTTCAGCTTCCACGAATGGCAATGGCGCCTCGACTCCTACCGGTGTAGCAGCCCCAAACAGCACAACGGGTGCTCCAACGGCGAGTGGCCCGATGCTGTTCGGGTCGTTTACGGCAACGATGGCCGGTGCGGGAACAGCCGAAGGGGGCGCTGTTGCCGGTGGTGGAGCAGCCTCAGGCGCCGGCGAATTGGCGCGAGCAGCAGTAAGAGGAGGCGCATTGGGCTTGGCGCTAGGAGCAATCCTCGCAACCGCTGGAGATTCCGCGGCGGCAAGCCGCCCGAATCCACAACCGGTAGTGAGAGGCGGCTTCGCTACCCCAGAATCTCTCATTAGGGGAACAACCCAGACACCTTTTGGATTGTATGGGTTCTCGGTGCAATCAGCTCCAGGACGTACCATTGACGAACTTGCGAGAGCCGGACGCTTTCCGAATGGCACAATCAGTGTGAGCACCGTTGATGCTCTGCGCGCGGTTGGAGCGATCGTCACACCAAGTCCTGGTGTTGGATACCATGCTACTGTGGTTGTCCCGGCGCCGTTATCGAACGCTCAGGCAGCCCTGATTAGCGCTGCGTTTGCGACGGGCATTCCCAATCCATATCCAGTAAAGAGAGGAGGAGGGTAGTTCATGCTTAGAATCTACGCTGACTTCAATGAACGGGATCAACTGGGCCGTCCGATTTTGTGGATTCCTGGTTCGATCCCCGATATTGAAAGAAACAAGGAGCATCTAGTCGTCGGGTTGCGGGTGGTGCTCTACCAACCGGGAGAACTGGAGGTTGAGGCCAATCTCGCGTACGACGGCGGATGGGTTGCGATACCAGACTGGGACACGATCAAGCACTACGACCCGCCTAAACAGTAAGGGTGTGCGTGCTCACTAACCGACCGTTTTCCGAACCCGCGAAATCCATCCCGCCCGCCGAGGTAGACCGCGCTCCCGATTGAGGAGAGGATTATCGAACAGTGCCGCCTCGCCCGGCGCGGGAACCAAAGCCAACAGCTATGGAACAACATCATGCCGGCAATCTGCCGCCGTGAAGGCGTCCGCCCTCAATCGAGCGTGCGTACCCTTTGCGCGGTAGTCCGAGGCTGCGACGAGCCCAGCGGTGGGCGACGGCTTCCGCCCCTTGTTTCTTTGAGACGCAAAACCCGATCGACTTCGTCGATTTGGAAGTGGGTCAAACTGCCGTACCGGAATTTAGGTACGTACGCTCCGGTCGGCCGCAGGTCGCGGACTCGGAGCGACGAAAAACGGCACGCCATTTTGCGCTCCGCGCCTCGATTCCAGCGTTCGATTCCTGCACGAAGTCGTCGCGGTTTTGCCGCGTTCCGCCGCTGAAATCCTCGCCCGAAAACTCACGAAAAGCGGGGCGTTGTGCTCCTCGCCGCCCACTGCGTGGGCACCCGCTGCGGGCACCCCTCCGCTCCCTCCTTCGCCAAGCCTACGGTGGGCAAGACGC
>JAEWKR010000038.1 GCA_023457715.1 Verrucomicrobiota bacterium | reverse complement strand
GTGCACTCAGTCCGAGCAATTTAACCACAGATGAACACAGATGGACTCAGATTTGGAAAAAGACCGGCCTGGATCCGTGTCCATCTGTGTTCATCTGTGGTTCAATGGGTTTGATTTGGTTGCGGCGTAGCCGCTCTGCAGTGCTATCGCTGCATTTCGTGTTTTTTCAGCACGATTTGTTTTTGGGCTCCTCCCAATCCTCTCAACCACAGATGAACACCGATGGACTCAGATTTGGAAAAAGACCGGCCTGGATCCGTGTCCATCTGTGTTCATCTGTGGTTCAATGGGTTTGATTTGGTTGCGGCGTAGCCGCTCTGCGCATTTTGCGCCTTTTTGCGGCCAGGGTCTTGCCTAAGTCAGGGCTGAAAGCTGAACGCTGATCGCTGATAGCTCACAAATCCGGTGGGACGGTCGCGATGGCTTCCTCCATCGTCGTCAGCCCTTCCTTCACCTTCACGAGACTGTCCTGGTGCAGGGTCTTCATCCCGCCGCGCATCGCGATCTTCTTCAGGTCCGCGGCCTCCGCCCCCTTGTTGATCGCCTCGATCAGCTCATCGTTGGTGATCATAAGTTCGTGAATGCCGACCCGGCCCTTGTAGCCGCTGCCGCCGCACTTCCCGCATCCCTTGGCATGGGCCTTATAGATCGGTCCGCTCCACCCGATCGCCTTGGTGAGCAGCTCCTTCTCCCGTCCCACGGGCTCGATCGAAACGCGGCACTGTTTGCATACCCGCCGCATCAGCCGCTGCGCGCACACGCAGAGCAGCGACGAGGAGATCATGAACGGCTCGATCCCCATGTCGGTCAGACGACCGATCGTGGTCGGCGCGTCGTTGGTGTGCAGCGTGGAGAGCAGCAAGTGACCCGTCAGGGCCGCTTCGACCGCGATGCCCGCCGTCTCCTTGTCGCGGATTTCGCCGACGAGGATGATGTCCGGGTCCTGACGCAGGAAGGCCCGCAGCGCCGTCGCGAACGTCAGTCCAATCTGCCGGTGCATCTGCATCTGATTGATCCCGGGCAGCGTGTATTCGATGGGATCCTCGGCCGTGCGGATGACGACGTCGGAGGTGTTCACCTCGTTCAACGCCGAGTAGAGCGTCATCGACTTGCCGGAGCCGGTCGGGCCGCAATGCAGGATCATCCCGTACGGCTGCCGGATGCACTCCCGGTACTTGGAGAGATTCTCCTCGGTGAACCCCAGCGCGGGGAGCGGCAGCGTGGTCTTTTGCTTGTCGAGGATGCGCATGACCACGCCCTCGCCATGATTCAGCGGGGCGGTGGAGACGCGGAGATCCAGGTCGATGTCGCGCTTCGTGTACTGTTTGAAAACTATGCGTCCATCCTGCGGCAGCCGGCGTTCGGCAATGTCGAGGTTGCACATGATCTTCAGGCGGGCCACCAGCGCGGGCCCGACCTTCTTTGGCAGCCGCAGCTTCTCGAGGCAGACGCCGTCAATGCGGTACCGGACGATCACTTCCTTTTCCTGCGGCTCGACATGGATGTCGCTCGCGCCCCCGAAATACGCCTCCTCGATCACGCGGTTCGCCAGCTGGATGATGGGCCCCGACTCCTCGCTCACGTCCTCGTCCGAAAGCTCGACCTCCTTCTCGGAGCCGTATTCGGCGCCGATCTGGTTCACGACATCGTCGAAGCCCGCCGCCTGCTCCTTCTTGCCGAACTTCTCCTTGAGATCCTTTTCTCGCGCCAGCAGCCGGACCACCTGGCGTCCGGTCATGTCCTGGATCTTGACCTGAAGCGTGACGTCGAACGGATTCGCGAACGCCACCAGCAGCATCTCCCCCACCCGGCCCACCGGCAGCACGAGGTTCTTCTCGCAGAAGTCCTGGGGAATCCGCTCGAACATCTGGGGGATGATCTTGTAGCGCGTGACGTTCACGGGCGCCATATTCAGCGCCTTGGCCTTTGCCACCAGGCACTGCAGCGGCGAAATGCGGTACTCGTCCTGCAGCAGCTTGTCCAGGGCATCGCCGGTGACATCGTCCTCCCGGCCCATGACCGCGGTGCGCTGCTCCTCGGTCAGCCGGCCCATTTCGACCAGCTTGGAGACGATTTGAATCTGGATACGGCCGAGAGGCATGGGGTCAGCCGATGACGGCTGGAATGACGGCCGGCTTGGCGGGCGCGGCCACCGCCGCGGGCGCGCTGCCGGATGGGCTGGCGAATTTTTCGAGGTATTCGGCGATGATCTCCAGCGTCGTGCCGTACCAGATGATCTGACCGCCAAGTTGCTTCTCCCAATGGCTGCGCACCGCCGGGCTGAGATAGTAAGCGGTCGCGACAAACCAGAAATCCTCCTCCTTGTCGAAGGGCACGCTCCAGGTCGCCCAGCACATGCCGGGATCGGTCATCTTCCGCACCTCCTCGGGCACCTCGTACGCGTGCAAATCCACGAGGCCGACACCGTCGTGTTCGGCGATGTAATGCAAAGCGTCCTCCTCCTTCACCACCTTCATCTCGTAGGCCAGAATGCCGAGAATGGTGCTCTGGCGGGGCTGGTCGCCCGAGGACAGTTCAATCAGCTTTTCGTTCGCGGCCTCGAGGTCGTCGATCTTCACGAGGTTGTGATCCACCAACGCCGCCCCGAGGAGGCGGTTGGCGCGCATCATGAGCGGACGGTGTTCCTTGGACATGGGCCTCCAGCGATCTGGCTCAGACGTTGTTCTTTCGCGACGCTTTTTCGCTGCGGCGGAAAGTGCCGACGCGTTTTAACAACTCTTTCTTCAGCTTCTCCAGGCCATCGCCGGTGGCACAGGAGATCTCCAGCACATCGACGCTGCGGTTCTTCCGCTTGAAGGCCTTCAGGTTCGGTTCCGATTCGGGCAGATCCATCTTGTTCGCGACCACCAGCCGCGGCTTCTTCAACAGCGCCTTGTCGTAAAGCCCGAGTTCCTTGACCAGATGCGCGTAATCGTCGCGCGGGTCCCGCGCATCCGTCCCCGCCATGTCGATCAGAAAAACCAGCAGCGCACACCGTTCGATGTGGCGCAGGAACCGGTGGCCGAGGCCGCGGTTCTCATGCGCACCTTCGATCAGGCCGGGCACATCGGCGAGCAACAGCCGGCGGGCGCCTTTGGCGTCGGGCGGGTATTCGATCACCCCGATCTGCGGATGCAGCGTGGTGAACGGATACGCCGCCGTCTTGGGCCGGGCCGCCGTGAGTTTCGTCGTCAGCGAAGACTTGCCCGCGTTGGGGAAACCGACGAGCCCGACATCCGCGATGCTCTTCAGCACCAGCCGGTAGGAGCCGCGCTCACCCTCCTGGCCGGCGTTGGCCCGGCGGGGCGCACGGTTGGTCGGCGTCTTGAAATGGGTGTTGCCCCAGCCGCCATTGCCTCCCTTGCAGAGAATGATCTGCTGCCCCTCCTCGGTGATCTCGGCCACCGGCTTTTCCGTGGCGAGGTCGATCACGACCGTGCCGAGCGGCATGCGCAGCAGCGCGGGTTTGCCGTCCTTCCCATTGCAATCCGACCCCTCCCCATGCCCGCCGCGCTCAGCGCTCCAGTGCGGTTGGAACTTGTAGGCCACGAGGTTGTTCGTGTTCACGTCGCCGACCAGAACGACGTCACCGCCGCGGCCGCCGTCGCCGCCGTTGGGCCCCCCCCACGGTTCAAATTTCTCGCGCCGGAAACTGACGCAGCCGCGCCCGCCATCACCCGCCGAAAGTTTAACTACACACTCATCGACAAACATGGGGGACGAGGATGCAGGCCGCGCGACCGGAGTCCAGAGCCTAGAGCTTGGAGTCTAGAGTCTGGAGTCTGGAGCTTAGAGCCAGAGCCCAAGTTACCGATGAGGTCTTCTGGCTCTAGACTCTAGACTCTCAGCTCCGGACTCCAGGCTTCCCGCCCTGCTTCCGGGCATGGGCGGCGGCGACGACGGTGTATTTCTCGGCCCATTTGCGCAGGCCGGCGCGCTCGGCCTCCGTGAGGGGGCGCACCACTTTCGCCGGCGCGCCGAGGATCATCGATCCCGGCGGGGCGACAAAACGCTGGGTGACGAGCGCGTTCGCGCCGACGATGCACTGGTCGCCAATCCGGGCCCCGTCAAGGACCGTGGCCCCCATCCCGATCAGGCACTCATTCCCGATCTCGCACGCATGGATGATCGTGGCATGGCCGATCGTCGTGTAGGCGCCGACCTTCACACCGTGGTCATCGGCCAGGTGCACGATCGTGCCGTCCTGGACGTTGGACCCTTCGCCGATCTCGATGGAGTTGATGTCGCCCCGCAGAACGCACCCGTACCAGACGCTGCTCTTCGGCCCCAATCGGACGTTGCCGACCACGGTCGCATTCGCGGCCACGAAGGCGGCGGCAGCCACCTGGGGCTCGCATTGCAGATGAAGGGCAAGACGGTCTTCGACGTTCATGGCGAAGTTCTTCTCGCTCCTCCGCCGTTCGGCCGCAAGCTCGCCAGCCACTTAGTTATCACGTTCATGGATACTGTCTGGCATGTGATGCGTGGCCTCCTCGGCATCGTCGCGTTCGTCGCGCTGGCCGTGCTGCTGAGCGAGAACCGACGGGCCATCAGATGGCGGCTCGTCGTCGCCGGACTCGCCCTTCAGTTCGTTTTCGCCGCGCTGGTCATCTACGTCGGTCCGGTGCGGGCGGTGGTCGAATGGGTGGGGTCGCGGTTCGTTGACCTCCTCGGCTTCACCAACGAGGGGGCCAAGTTCGTGTTCGGCTCGCTCGCCGACCAGCAGAAGCACGGCGTCGTGTTCGCCATCGGGATCCTGCCGTCGATCATCTTTTTCTCCGCCGTCAGCTCCCTGCTGTACTACCTCGGGATCCTGCAGAAGGTGGTCTACGGTTTTGCGTGGGTGATGTCGAAGACGATGAAGCTGTCCGGCGCCGAGAGCCTCAGCGCGTCCGCGAACATCTTCCTCGGCCAGACCGAGGCTCCGTTCCTGATCAAGCCCTACCTGCCGACCCTGACCCGCTCCGAGGTTCTGTGCGTCATGACGGGCGGCATGGCCACCATCGCCGGTGCCGTGATGATCGCCTACATCAGTTTCCTGGGCGGCGCGGATCCCGTGCAGCAGGTCATGTTCGCGACCCACCTGATCACCGCCTCGGTCATTTCCGCCCCCGCCGCGATCCTGACCGCCAAGATCATCTGCCCGCAGGTCGAACCCGTGAACGAGGATCTCTCGATCCCGAGGGAGCAGATCGGGACCAACCTCCTGGACGCCATCTGCCTGGGCACGACGGACGGCCTCAAGCTCGCGGTGAACGTCGGCGCCATGCTGATCGTGTTCACCGCGCTCGTGGCCCTCGTCAATGCGCTGCTGGGCTGGTTTGGCGCGCCACATACGCTGACCATCGGTTCCCAGGTTTGGTTGAACTACCCCGGGCTCAACGGCTGGGTGGCCTCGGTAACGGGCGGCACATTCCAGACGTTCTCGCTGGAATTCCTGCTGGGCATCCTCTACGCGCCCCTCGCTTGGCTGATCGGCATCGATTACGGGGACCTGATGCAGTCCGGCTCGCTGCTCGGCACCCGGACCGTGCTCAACGAGTTCGTGGCCTACCTGTATCTCGGCGAGGCAAAGGCGTCCGGCGTCATCTCGAATCCGCGGACGGTGGTGATTCTCACGTACGCTCTCTGCGGCTTCGCCAACATCGTTTCCATCGGCATCCAGGTCGGTGGCATCGGCGCGCTGGCTCCGACGCAACGAACGACGCTCGTCAAACTCGGCGTGAAAGCGATGCTCGGCGGCACGATCGCCTGCATGCTCACCGCCTGCGTGGCCGGAATTCTGGTGCGCTGAACGGAGGCCGGAAGGCCGGAGGGCCGGAAGGCCGGAAGGCCGGGGGGCCGGAGGACCAGAAGATCGGATGCCCGAATACCGGGCCAGCGCTCGTTGTGTCCGTTCCTCCGGCCTCTGTTCCTCCGGCGCTCCAGCCTCCGGCCCTCTGGCCCTCCGGCCCTCTGGTCCTCCGGCCCTCCGGCCCTCTGGCCCTCTGGCCCTCAGGCCCTCTGGCCCTCTGGCGCCTCCGGCCCTCTGGCCCTCTGGCCCTCCGGCCCGCTACGTCTTCACAAACCACTCGCCATACTCGTCCTGCACCCATGTGCCGCGCCGGGCCTCGCGATTGTTTTCGTGGGCGTGTTCGCGCCCGACCTGCTCCATGCGGCTGCCTTTTTCGCCGGCGATCGCCTTGTACAGCTCACGCCGGTCATCGTTTTCGTCCGACATGAGCTTCTCCTGTTCGGGATGCACGCTGTGCCGTGGTTCCAGGTAACCGCGGTTGTTCTCACCGAGGATCTTTTTGACCTTCAGCGCTTCGATGGCGGGCTTCCGCTCCGCCATCCGGGCGCGGATGTCGTCGACGGGGCCCGCCCAAATGAGGGCTCCCCAACCCAGCGCAAACCATGCGATCAGCAGACGAAGGGCGACTGCCATGACCCCAAGCTCCCCCTTTAGCGCTTCTCCACCCAGGTGCCATCGGGCATCTGGATCCACACGCCCGGCCGGCTCGCCCCTGCGATCTTCTCCGCCCGCTTGCGGCCGACCTCGTCCGCCGGCACGCCAAACTGCGCTGCCAAGGCCGCGTAAACCGCCCCCCGATCGGCGTTTTCCTCGCTCATGATTTTTTCGTCGGCGGGCGCCAGCGACGCGCGCGGCTCCAGGTACCCGCGATTGTTTTCTCCGAGGGCTTTCCGGTCCTTGAGTTGATCCACCGCCGAAAGCCGCTGCTCCATGCGCGCCCGGACGGCATTCAGATCCTGCGCCCGGATTTCAGCCACACCAAGGCCCAGCGACAACGTCAGCAAAACGACGCGAAAAAGAGTGGTTTTCATAGGTCAGGGTTTCGGGGTTTGGAGGGTCGAGGATTTGCGATCGAGATCGCCGAAGAAGTCGTCGATGGCGCGGTCCACCTTCACGTTCACGTCCACGGTCACATGGATCGGCTTCACCTCAACGCTCAGGCAGCCGCCCAGCAGTAACGCGGCCAGGGGAAGGAACATGCAGGAACGACGTTTCATGGAATAAGGGATCTGCGGAATTAGACGCCGGCTGGCAACGAATGATTCACGGAGAAGTGAAAGGGAAAGTGAAAGGGAAAGTGAGAGGGAAAGTGAACGTGAGGGTGTTACCTAAAGCTCATGCTCAGATCGCCTTCCGTGCCTAGCTTGATGAAGGGCTTCAAGGGGCCCCGCACATTGGTCGTCAGGCTGATCCTCGGCTTCCTTTTTTCATCCTTGGGCACGCCCGTCAAATGCACCGTGGCCGTTCGCCCCAATGCATCGGCGTCGGGCGAGAACGTGATGTCCAGGGAATCGGCGGCAATCGGCACCTCGCCCATTTCCGCCTGCTTGAGTCCCGGCACCGCATACTTGACGACCAGATTCGGCAGTCCGGACGTGAACAGCCCCGGGGAAGGATTAAGCGTCACCTCGGCCGGCTCGTCCGTGCGCAGCACGAGATGCCCCCGCCCCACCTCGATCCCACGTTCCTCGCTCCACCCCAGTTGCGCCGTGCCATCGACGCGGCCAAACGCACTGCGCACCGCGCTGGGCACCAGCGCGGCCACGTCCTGCAGACCGATCCGATTCACGGTGACATCCGCCAGAATGCGAAACGGCGCCAGCGTCACGTCGGTCGGGGCGACCAGCATGGTGCCACCGGCGATCTCGAGGCGGGCACTCGTCAGCTTGAAGGTGCCGCGATCCACCAGCACTCCGTTGACGGACAGGTTGCGCGCGCCGAAACGCGGGTGCGAAATGGTGCGGACGGCGAGCGTGAACGGCTCGACGCTGCGCGCGGCGAGCGGGTCTGAGGCGAGGGCGAACCGGCCCCCGGCGGCGATCCCCTCCAGCGTCCACCCCTCGGTCGCGCTGCCCAGCGTCGCCTCGCGGAGCGCAAAATCGATCTCTCCCACCAGGTGCCCTTCCTGCACGGTTCCGGAACCGGTGAGTTCCAGCGTGCCGGTGATCCGCAGGTCCTGGCCGGCCGCGGCACCCAGCTGACGCGTGATGGCACCCGCCCACGCTTCGAGCTCGAGCACTCCCTTGGCCAGGCTCCAGGTCCCGGCGCCCGTCTCGATGTTCACCGCCAGGGCAAGGACCACGTCAGTGCCCGGACCTCTCAGACGGACCTCACCGGTGCGTTCGTGCGCGCCCTTCGAGTCCAGCGCCACCTCCCACGCCAGCGCCGGTGCGCCAGGGATGACGAGGGGTTTGATCCCGCCCGACACGTTTCCCACCAGCGGTGGAAGCGGCAGCCTTTCCGCCCGCGCCGGTCCCGCGATGAGCGCGATCAGCAGCAAGCAGCGAAACACAAGGGGCATCGAACAGATGTTCGACATCCCCGTGCATTTGGCAACCGGGACCATTTGCGGTCGGGATGGGCTCATCCCGGCTACACGCATCCCGCCTACTTCACCGGGGCCGGCGTCAGCTTCCAAATGTCGCGGGCGTACTCGTGGATCGTGCGATCGCTCGAGAACTTTCCACAGCGGGCCGTGTTCATGATGGCCATCCGCGCCCAGCGTTTCTGGTCACGATAGGCCTCATCGACCTTCGCCTGGCAGTCACTGTAGGCACGGAAGTCGGCCAGCACCATGAACGGGTCGCCCCCCTGCAGCAGACTGTGATGTAGCTGGCCAAACGCTCCGTGCTCCCCGGGGGTGAAGAAGTCGCTGCCGACCCAATCGACGATGGTCTTGAGCTCCTCGTCGCGGTGATAGAAGTCCCAGGGGTTATATCCCTTCGTGCGGAGCGCCTCCACCTCCTCCACGGTCATCCCGAAGATGAAGATGTTGTCGGCGCCCACCTCCTCGCCGATCTCGACGTTGGCGCCGTCAAGGGTGCCGATCGTGAGCGCCCCGTTCAGCGCGAGCTTCATGTTGCCCGTGCCCGAGGCCTCCTTGCCGGCCGTCGAGATCTGCTCCGACAAATCCGCCGCGGGGATGATCTTCTCCGCCAGCGAAACGCGGTAGTTGGGGAGGAAGGCGACCTTCAATTTGCCGCCGATCCGCGGGTCCGCATTGATGCGGGAGCCGATCAGATTGATCGCGCGGATGATGTTCTTCGCCAGCTCGTAGCCGGGCGCCGCCTTGGCCGCGAAAACGAAAACCCTCGGCACAATGTCGAGTTGCGGGTTCTGCAGCAGCCGGCGGTACAGGGCGAGGATATGCAGGAGATTCAGGTGCTGCCGCTTGTACTCGTGCAGCCGCTTGATCTGCACGTCGAAGAGCGCCTCGGGCGATATCTCGACGCCGCACTCGATCTTGATCAGCGCCGCCAGATCGACCTTGTTGGCGCGCTTGATCTGCATGAACTCGCGCTGAAAGCCCGCGTCATTCGCGAACCGCTCCAGCTTGCGCAGGTCGTCGAGATTGCGCGCCCAGCCATCCCCGATCTTTCCCGTGATGAGGGTCGAGAGCCGCGGGTTCGCCTTCAGCAGCCAGCGGCGCGGCGTGATGCCGTTGGTCTTGTTCTGGAATTTCCCCGGGTACAACGCGTCGAACTCGGGGAAGAGCGTCTTCTTCAGGAGTTCCGTATGCAGCGCCGCCACGCCGTTGACCGTGTGGGAACCGACCACGGCGAGATTCGCCATGCGGACCATCTTGTAGCTGCCCTCCTCGATCAGGGAACAGGTCCGCTTCTTCGCGTCGTCGCCCGGCCACTTCGCCTCGACCAGCCGCATCAGCTGCTCGTTCATCTGGAAGATGATCTGGAGATGGCGCGGCAGCACGCGCTCGAACAGCGGCACGCCCCACTTCTCGAGCGCCTCCGGCAGCAGCGTGTGGTTGGTGTACGCGAACGTGCGGTTGACGATTTTCCACGCGGCGTCCCAGGACATGGCGTGCTCGTCCATCAGGATGCGCATCAGTTCGGTGATCGCGACCGCGGGGTGCGTGTCGTTCAGCTGCACCGCGACCTTGTCGGCAAAATTGTCCCAGCTGTTGCCCGGCGTCCGGAAATGGCGGCGGAGGATGTCGCGGAGCGAACAGGCGATGAAGAAGTACTGCTGCACCAGGCGCAGCTCCTTGCCGTTCTCCGTCTTGTCGTTCGGATACAGCACCTTCGACACGGTCTCGCCGATGGCCTTCTCCCGGACCGCCTCGACGTAGCCGCCGCGGTTGAACGCGGCGAGATCGAAGTCCTCCGTCGCGCGGGACGACCATAGCCGGAGCAGGTTCACCGTCCGGGTGCCGAAGCCGGCGATCGGGATATCGTGCGGCACGCCCAGCAGGGTCTTGGTCTCCACCCAGCGGGGACGGCAGTTGCCGCGATCGTCGAACACGTTGTCGACCCGCCCGTAGAGCTGGATCTCCTGCGTGTACTCGGGGCGCATGATCTCCCACGGATCCCCGAACACGTTCCAATTGTCCGGGTGCTCGACCTGCGAACCGTTGGAGAACACCTGCTTGAACAGCCCGAACTCGTAGTAGATGCCGTAGCCCAGCGCGGGATAGTCCAGCGTGGAAAGGGAATCGAGGAAGCAGGCGGCGAGCCGGCCCAGACCGCCGTTGCCCAGCCCCATGTCCACCTCGGCCTCGCGAATCTGATCGAAGTCCTGTCCCAGGGAGGCCAGCGCATCCCGCGCACTCTCCAGCAGCCCGGTGGACAGCAGGTTGTTGCCGAACAGCCGGCCCATCAGGTACTCGAGCGAAAAGTAGTACACCCGGCGGACATTGTTCGCGTTGTGCAACCCCTGCGTCGCAATCATCCGCTCGTGAATGGTATCGCGCACCGCCAGCGTCGTCGCCACCCACCAGTCCCGCGGCGTCGCCGAGCCGGTGTGGCGCGCCAGCGTCGAGACCAGGTGTCGCTGGATCAACGAGCGCAGCATGGCCACCGGGTCGGCTGCCGCCTGCCCCGGGTGATGGATCGCCGTCAGATTCGGCGTCCCGGTAAAAGGCGCCGTGCTGGCGGCACCCGGCGACGTGGAACTGGCAGGAACATGATTGGCAGCGTTGGACATGAGTGAGAGCGGATAAACAAACCACAGATTCCGCGCAGCGCGAGCGTTCGGTTCAAGGAATGGCGAATCGATGGCATTCGGTTGGCACGGTGAACTTTGCCCGAGGCCGCATGCATGTCGCGGGCCAATCGGCGACCCTGAGGGAATGGTCGCAGAAACGCGCAGGAGGTGCAACAAGGGCCGGTCTGTCTTTGGTTGCGGCGTAGCCGCTCCAGGCCTTCTTGCGGCCAACTCACTTCATGAAACGCCGCGCCAGTTCGCTGTGGTTCAACTCGATGTAGGTCGGACGGCCGTTGGGGCTGGTGAGCGGCGTGCGCGTGGCGAACAGGTCGGCGACCAGCGTCCGCAGGTCCGACTCGGTCGCCTGCTCGGAAAGACGCACGGCCTTCGCGGCGGCACGGCGCGCCAGTTCCTCGTGGGCCAGCTCGGCGTTCTGTTCCGGAATGGAACCATCGCGAAAGCCGCCGAGCAGATCCCGCAGGAACGGCTCCGCATCCGCGGGCTCCATCCAGGCCGGCACGGCCTCGACGCGGAAAAAATTCCGCCCGAACTCCCCCACCTCGAAGCCGTGTCCGCGCAGAAAATCCAGCCGGTCGAGCAGCAGGGCCGAGGCAATGGCGTCGAGTTCCATCGGCTGGGGCAGCAGGAGCCGCTGACTTGGCACCGCCTGCGCGCGAAACTGTTCCCGGAGCCGCTCGAACCACACGCGCTCATGGGCCGCGCGCCGGTCGAGCAGCACCAGCCCCGCCGCGGTTTCAAACAGCGCGTACGTGCCATGCGCCACGCCCACAAACCGCCATGACGTCGGAAAGCCTCCACCTGCCGCCACGTTGGCAGGTTGCGCTGGGAGCGCAGGGGTCCCCCCGGCAGCAAATCCGGCGCCCGCCGCGCCATCCACCGCCCGCGGAGGCATTGCAGGCCGGCCGCCTGCACCGCCGGGAGTTGACGGTTGGCCGACCCATGCCGCGAGGTCCGCCCGATGCAGCGGCTGAACCCCGGGAAACGGGGTCCCCGGGCTGCCCTGGGGCGCCGTCTCGTTCTTCGTCTCCGGTCTGCCGGGCGTGGGCTCGGCGGAGCCGGCTCCCGGGTCCCTCGCTTCCGCCCCTGGCGTCAACTCCCGCAAACGCTGCAGGATGGCCCGGATCACAAAACTGCGCACCTGCGGCTCGCTGCGGAACCGCACCTCGCGCTTGGCCGGATGCACATTCACGTCAACCGCCGCCGGTTCGCACTCGAAGAACACGAACGCGAGGGGGTACCGCCCCTTGGGCAGCGCTTCGTGGTAACTCTCGATCAGCGCGTAATTCAGCGTGCGGCTGTCCACCGGCCGCGAATTCACGAACACGATCATCTCGTGCCGCGTCGCCCGGCCCACGCCGGGTCGTCCAATCAGCCCCGCGATGCGCAGTCCGGGTTCGCTCACCTCCAGTGGCACGAGGCTTTCGGCAATCTGCCGCCCGAAGATCTCCGCGATCCGCTCGGCCAGGGTCGCACACTGGGGCGACCGGAAGATCACCCGGCCTTCCTCGATCAGCGTGAACGCCGTCCGGGGGCACGCCAGCGCGTACAACCGGACGTGATGCACGATATGAGCCGCCTCCGTCTGGTCGGTCTTCAGGAACTTCCGCCGGGCGGGCACGGAATTGAACAGGTGCGTGACCTCGATGCGGGTTCCCACCGGCCGGCCGCACTCCCGCACGTGCACATACTTGCCCCCGTTGATCAGGATTTCCGTGCCGCTGTCGCTCGACGCCTCGCGCGTCTGCATCAGAAAACGCGATACACTGGCGATCGACGGCAGCGCCTCCCCGCGGAAGCCGTAGCTGCCGATATGGTCGAGGTCGGTCGCCTCCACGATTTTGCTGGTCGCATGCCGCTCGAGCGAAAGCAGCGCGTCGTCCCGCGACATGCCGCACCCGTTGTCCTCCACCCGGATGAGCGACCGCCCGCCATGGCGAAACTCGACCTCGATCCGCGTCGCTCCCGCGTCCAGCGCATTTTCGACCAGCTCCTTCACCACCGCCGCCGGCCGCTCAATCACCTCGCCCGCCGCGATCTGGTTCGCAACGCGGTCAGAGAGAACTCTTACCTTCGGCATGGGTCGGAGTGGGCCACAAAAAACACGAAGAAATCGCAGGGTACGCTGACCGGAGGAGCGGCTATAGCCGCACGCACGTGAACGACTGCAGCTGCATTTTCGTGTTTTTCGTGGCCATTCTCATGCGAGCACCTTCCGCCAGCGGGCGAACTGGCGGGCGATCTGTTTCGGAGCGGGCATGCCGGTGCCGGTCCGCTTGGCCAGGGCGCGCTTGAGATTGAAGACCTCGCTCCAGTCGTCCTCGTAAGCCGGGTGCACCGACTGCACCTCGGCGGTGGTCAGCTGGTTGAGGGCAACTCCCTTTTGTTCCGCCAGGCGGACGACTCCGCCGACGGCATGGTGGGCATCGCGGAAGGGCACGCCCTTCAACACAAGGTAGTCGGCCAGGTCGGTCGCGAGGAGCGATGGATCCGCCACCGCCGCCGCGCAGCGGTCGCGGTGGAAGGTCATCCCCGCCAGCGTCCCCGCCAGGACATCCGCGCAGAGCGCTGCCTGGTCGAAGCTGTCGAACACCGGGGGTTTATCCTCCTGCAGGTCGCGATTGTACGTCAACGGCAGCCCCTTCGCGAGGGTCAGCAGGGTATGGAGGTTGCCCTGCAGGCGCGCCGCCTTGCCCCGCAGCAGTTCGCAGGAGTCGGGATTCTTTTTCTGCGGCATCAGCGACGAGCCGGTGCAGAACGTGTCCGGCAGCTCCACGAACTTGAATTCGGCGCTGCTCCACAGGATCAGGTCCTCCGCCATGCGCGAGAGATGCACGCCCAGGAGCGCGGCGGCGTGCGCAAACTCGATGAAGAGGTCGCGGTCGGCCACCGTGTCCATCGAGTTTTGCGTGACCTGCGGCCGGCCCTTCCTGTCAACGAAGCCGAGCGCCGTCGCGGTGAACTCGCGATCGATCGGCAGGGTGGTGCCCGCAATGGCGCCCGAACCCAGCGGGCACCAGTTGGCCTTCGCCGCGACCTCACCGAAGCGGACCCGGTCGCGTTCCAGCATCTCCATCCACGCGAAAAGATGATGCGGCAGATACACCGGCTGCGCCCGCTGCAGGTGGGTGTAGCCGGGAATGAGCACGTCCTGGTTGTCGTGGGCGACGCCGAGCAAGGCCCGTTGCGCGCCCAGAATCTTCTCCTGCAGGACCGCGCAGGCCTCCTTGAAGAACAAACGCATGTCGGTCGCCACCTGGTCATTGCGGCTGCGCGCGGTGTGGAGCTTCGCCGCCGCCGGCACGCGCCTGGTCAACGCCTGCTCGATGTTCATGTGGACGTCCTCGAGCTTGGTGTCCCACTTGAACCGCCCTGCCTCGATCTCGGACAAAATCGCCTCCAGCCCGGCGTGGATCGCGTCGCGCTCCTGCTTCGTGATCAGCCCGACGTGGGCCAGCATGGCCGAGTGCGCCTTGCTGCCGGCGATGTCGAACGGCGCGAGGCGGCGGTCGAACGAGACGGACTCGCTGAACTGCAGCATCAATTCCGCGGGGCCGGCGGTGAACCGGCCGCCCCAGGTCGCATGGGAGGGCTTGGCCATGGGCGAGACATGACCGGCGCCCCCGGCTCCGCGCAACGCGAAAGATGGTTGCGGGACCGACCGTGGCCCGCACAGTGCGCGAGAATGTCGCGGACCACACCTCTGCGTTTCAGGCGGACCCGTTGGGCGTGCGTGGGCCTGGCTTTGCTCTTTGGCTTCGTCGCGTCCGCCATGGAACCAAAGCCTCCGGCCTGGGGCGTGGTCGAGATCCCCAAGGCACGAACCTCGATTTACATCGGTTCCGTGACGCTTCTCGTCCCCACCCTGACCCGCGACGGACAGTCGTACCGGGGCCCGTACGAGGCCAAGGTCTTTCCTTTCGCGTTCTACAACGAAGCTGGCACCCTGACCGTGCACGTGTCGGACGAACAGCTGGCCGCGCTCGCCCGCGGCGAACCGATCGAGTTCACCGGCCTCGCCGTCACGACCAAAGGCTCGGACCGGCGCGTGGTGGGCAAGGCCACGCCGATCGACGCCACCCACGGCACCTTGAAAGTCCGCGTGCACGCCCGCGGCGTCGATTTGATCTTCAACACGAGCTACCGTTTTGCGGAGAAGTAAAAGATTCGGGGTTTGAGTACGTAGTCCCGCCTTCAGGCGGAATGCCTTGGCCAAACGCCCGGACCACGCCCTGAAAACAGCACGACGGACCAGAACTATCGCCTCGACCTCCTCCCCCAGACCCTAGATCCCAGACCCCAGACCCTATATCCCAGACCCTTCTCTCATGGTTAAAATCACCGGCGATTATCAAGGCGACCTCCATTGCACGGCGCGTCACGAGCCTTCGGGCAGCACGCTCGTGACCGACGCACCCAAGGACAACCAAGGCCGGGGCGAGGCCTTCTCGCCCACCGATCTCATGGCCACCGCGCTCGGCACCTGCATCGCCACCACCATGGCGATCGCCGCGCGCAAGCATGGACTCGAACTCCAGGGCGTGCGTTACGAAGTCACCAAGGAAATGTCGACGGACGCTCCGCGACGGATCGCGAAGCTCGCGACTCAGATCTGGATGCCGATCCCGGGCTCGCATCCCGTGGCCAAGATCCTGGTCGGCGCCGCGAACAACTGCCCCGTCCACCACAGCCTCGCCTCCTCGATCGCCAAGCCGATCGTGTTTCACTGGGCCTAACCCCGGCTGCGCCGGGGATTTGAGATTTGAAATCAGTAGCGTCCCACAGGGTGGGGAAATAAAGAGGCTCGGCGGGCTGTTTTGAACCTGCGAAAGCAGGGTGTGAAAAAACAAAACCCGATCCGCCGAGCCGGGAAACTGGCTACCGTGTTCCG
>JAEWKR010000037.1 GCA_023457715.1 Verrucomicrobiota bacterium | reverse complement strand
ACAAAAGGCGTGCGGAACGCCGGCGATGTTCGTGTTGGTTGTTTGTTTCACATCTCACATCGACCCGACCGTCGGCGTTCCGCCTCTTACTTTCCAGCAAATCTACCGCCCGCGGCAGGACTAACCCGAACCCACCGGCGAGTCGCGGAGCGCGAGACCGGGCCAAACTGCTACCGCAGTCTTCCCACTTTGGTTGCGGCTCCGCCGCGCTATGCCTTCTTGCGGCAATCCGGTTTTTTGTGGCGCCGTTCCGATTCTGGAGTGGCGTCACGCCGCACTCGCGAGGATCCGGTCGATCTCCTTGATCATCCCCTCCCGGAGCGCCGCGGAGACGTCGGCGACTTCCCAGCCGTTGCGCGCGACTTGCGCCAGTTCGGCGCGCGTGAAGGTCAGTTCGGTGGCCAGCGCCTCGTACTCTTCCGTAATCGTGTTGGCAAAGCAGAGGGGATCGTCCGTGCTGACGGTGCAGCGGATCCCCGCGCTCATCAGCCGGCGAAGCGGATGTTCCTTCAGACTTGGCACCACCCGAAGCCCCACATTGCTGAGGGGGCAGATGTCGAAGGTGACGCCCTGGTCCGCGGCGAGCCGGACCACCGCAGGGTCCTCAATCGCGCGCACGCCATGCTGAATGCGGCGCACCCCCAGCACCTCGATCGCCTCGGCGACCCGGGCCGGGCCATCGAATTCACCCGCGTGCGCCTTGGTCACCTTTCCCGCCGTCCGCAACTTCGCCCAGACCTTGGCGGTATCCGGGTGGGTGGGCTGTTGTTCGAAGCCATGCAGGTCGACCCCCGCCAGCCCGTCCCAGGTGTGCAGCTGGTCGATCGTGGGTCGAAGCTCCCCGCCCAGGTCCGTTCGCAGCATGCCGGCAAAAATCCGGACCTCGAGGCCCGCCGGCACCGCGGCGCGGATCGCCGCGATGATCTCCGGCCCCGGCACCTTGATGAATTGGGTGACCGGCAGATGGAAACTGGTCTCCACATAGCGGACGTTCTGCGCGACGTGCTTGGCGAACATCACCTGGGCGGCCTCGTGGTACCGCTCGGCGGACGTGAACCAGGGCAGCGCCGCGTCGAGCAGGATGCGCTCGAACTCGGGGAAGGACTCGTACCGATACGCCCGTGCGCGAAACTTCGGGTCCGGCGGCCACTGCTCCGGCTGCCAGCGAGTCAGCAGCTCATACGGCAAGGCCCCTTCGACATGCAGGTGGGTTTCGGTTTTCGGGAGCGATTGAATGAAGTCGCGCATGGGGGGTGGGATTTATGATTTACGATTTATGATTTATGATTTGGTCCGAATCGCCCTGGGGTCTTTCAATCATAAATCATCAATCATAAATCATAAATCATAAATCATATCACCGTTTGCCCAACAAATACTCCGGATTCAACTTGTGCAGCGCTTTCGGCACGAACAGCCCGTCCTTCCGGATGAGCTTGCCGTCGAACCAGATTTCGCCGCCGCCGTACTCCGGCCGCTGGATGCAAACCATGTCCCAGTGGACCTGCGATTTGTTGCCGTTGCCGACGCCTTCGTAGGCCTGGCCGGGCGTGAAGTGAAACGACCCGGCAATCTTCTCGTCGAACAGGATGTCCCTCATCGGCTCGAGGATGTGCGGATTGAAGCCCAGGGCGAACTCGCCGATGTAACGCGCGCCCTCGTCGCTATCGAGGATGTCGTTCAGGCGATTCGTATTGTTCGCCGTGGCCTCGACGATCCGCCCACGCCGAAACGACAGCCGGATGTTGTCGAAGGAGGTGCCCAGGTAGACGGTCGGCGCGTTGTATTGGATATAGCCTTCGACGCTGTCGCGCACCGGGCAGGAAAAGACCTCGCCGTCCGGGATGTTGCGCAGGCCGCCGCACGGCTGCGCGCCGATGCCCTTGATCGAAAACCGCAGATCGGTGCCGGGCCCCTTGATGTGGACCCGGTCGGTTCGCTTCATGAGGTCGGCAAGCGCCTTCATGCCGGGCGTCAGCCGCGAGTAGTCGAGGGTGCACACCTTGAAATAAAAGTCCTCGAAGGCCTCGGTGCTCAGGCCGGCCTGCTGCGCCATCGCCGAACTGGGCCACCGTAGCACCACCCACTTGGTCTTGCCGACGCGATAGTCCAGCACCGGCTTCATCAGCCGCGAAACCAGTTGCACGCGGGACGACGGCACGTCGGACGACTCGAAGATGTTTTCGGACCCGCGCAGCGCGATGTAGGCGTCCATTTTCTGCATCCGCGCCAGTTCGACCGCGGCATGGGGTGCGTACTGCGCTTCCTCGGCGCCGAGCATCAGCTCGCGGGTGACGCGCGCCCGGTGGAGCTGCACGTAGGGATGGGCGCCGCGCGCCCGGGCGGCCCGCACCAGGGCGATGACCATCGCATCGGGCACGTCGAAGGCGTCGATCAGCACGCGTTCTCCCTTCTTCAACGAAGTGGAAAAACCTGTGAGCCCGGCCGCGAGCTCGTTGTATCGGGGATCAATGATCATGGAGAGGGTGCAAGAATAACAGCGCGGAGGGCCCTCGTCGCAAGGGGCAAGAAAGGAGAAAAGGGACCTAAAGGACCGAAGGGACCTAATGGACTAAACGGACGCCCAGCCGCCAGACCTCACCGCCCCCCAAGACGTCACGGGTCCCTTTCGTCCCTTCGGTCCCTTAGGTCCCTTAGGTCCCTTTCGTCCCTTGCTCCCCCCTCTCCCCTTTCGCCTTCCCTCCCGCCACCCCATCCGCCGGGAAGCAGATCCTGCCAACCGCTTCGTCGAAGTCGGCGGCACCGCGGAGGATCTCGATCTCGAGGCGCAAATAATACAGCGGGAGCGGGCACGGATAGCTCTCCGCAATGCGGACCGCGTCCTTTTCCGTGGTCACCAGGCATTCGGCGCGCTCGCGCTGCGCCGCGGCAAACAGCTCGGCGATATCATCGTCGCCGTAACGGTAGTGATCCAGGAAACGCTCGCGGCCCACAATCAGCGCCCCGAGGTCGCGGAGGAACTTTTCGAAGCTTTCGGGTGTGGCGATGCCGCTGAAGGCGAACACGCGCCGGCCCTTGAGGAAGCTGAGCGGCGCGCGGGCCTCGGCCGCAGGAGCGGCGACCCCGAACCGCTGCAAGTACTGGGGCCGGTGGGCGCACTCGATGATGTCGACGCCGGGATTGTGCTCCTGGATCGTGCGCTCCAGTTCGGTGTCGCGGACGCCATTGGACTTGGTGAGGAAAACGTAACTGGCGCGGCGCAGGTGCTTGATCGGTTCGCGCAACACCCCGCGCGGGAGCAGGTGGCCGTTGCCGAAAGGATTGGTCTTGTCGACGAGCAGCAGGTTCAGCCGCCCCTTCAGCGGCAGGTATTGGAAGCCGTCATCCAGCACGAGCGTGTCGCACCCGAACCGCTTGATCGCGTACGCGCCGGCCTTCACGCGGTTCTTGTCCACGAGCACGACGACGCCCGGCAGGTTGCGCGCGAGCATGTACGGCTCATCGCCCGCCTCGTCGCTGTCGAGCAGCACGTTCACGCCGTCGCTGACGATGCGCGGCGGCGGCTCCTCCGCCTGAGTGAAGGACGTCCACCACCGCCGCCAGAGCGGGGGCCGCTTGCTGCGATACCCGCGGCTCAGGATCGCCACCTTCCGGCCGCGGTCGCGCAGCGCGCGGGCGAACTTCTCCACCACGGGCGTCTTGCCGGTGCCGCCGGCGGTCAGGTTTCCCACCACCACCACGAGGCAGCCGAGGGGCTGGTCCCGCAGGATCCGATGACGGTAGAGCCAGAGCTTGGCCTGGGCCACCGCGCTCCAAATCCAGGACAGCGACTGCAGAAACGCACCGTAGAGGGCGGCCGACGCGCCCGCCCGCCGGCCCAGAATCACGTCGAGCGTGTACAGCTCGAGGGCGTTCGCCTTCCTTTTCAGCCAGGGCTGCGACATGAGGAAAAAAGGGAGGCCGGTTCACGGTTCACCGCGCGGGGCGCGCGGGCCCCGGAAAGGGAAGCCAGGGACCGGGAAAAACTGAGCTGCGGGTTGCGACAAGGCACTGACAGGATTGAAGGTTGACGGGCCACCGGCCGTAAACTGTTTTCGGACTGCCTACGCGCACTCACCATGAGCTACAAATTGTTCATTCCCGGTCCCATTGCCGTCTCGGAGAAGACGCTGCGGGCCATGGCGCAACCCATGATCGGTCATCGCAGCACCGATTTCGTCGCGTTGTACCAGTCCATTCAGCCTGACCTGCAGGCGCTCATGTACACGAAGGACCCCGTGTACCTTTCGACGAGCAGCGCGTGGGGCGCCATGGAGGGCTCGCTCCGCAACGTCGTTCAGAAAAAAGTGCTGAACTGCATGAACGGCGCCTTCTCGGACAAGTGGAACGACGTCGCGCTGCGGGACGACAAACAGGCGACGGCGCTGAAGTTCGAGTGGGGGCAACCGGTCGATCCGGAGGCCGTCCGGCGCGAACTCTCGACCGGCGCGTACGACGCGATCACGCTGATTCACAACGAAACCTCGTGCGGTTGCATGAGCGACCTCGAGGCGCTGATGAAGGTGATCCGCGAGTTCCCCGACGTGATCTCGATCGTCGACACCGTGAGCTCGTTCAGCGCGATGCCGATCAAGAAGGACGAACTCGGAATCGACGTCCTCGTGACCGGGACGCAAAAAGCGCTGGCGATGCCGCCGGGCCTCTCGCTGCTGTCGGTGTCCAAGCGCGCGCTCGACCGCGCCGCGAAGACCCCCGGCCGCGGCTATTATTTCGACTTCGTGGAATTCCAGAAGAACCACGAGGCCGGCATGACGCCGAGCACCCCCGTGATTTCGCTGATCTACGCGCTCAAGTCGAAGCTCGAGGACATCAAGGCCGAGGGCGTCGAGAATCGTTACGCGCGTCACGTGCGGCTGAATCAGAAGGTCCGCGATCACCTGTTCGCGAAGGGCTTCAAGCTGTTCCCGAAGGAAGGCTATGGCTCGCTCACGCTGAACTGCTTCGCCAACACGCTGAACTACGACCTCGCGGCCTTGAACAAGACGCTGAAGTCGAAGCATCAGCTCGTGATCGACGGCGGCTACGGCAAACTCAAGGGCAAGACGTTCCGGATTTCCAACATGGGCGACGAGACCGATGAGACCATCGCCGCCATGTTGAAGGCCGTCGACGCCGCTCTGGCTGAAACGCCCAAGGTGGCGGTTTGAGTCCCGCCGGGGCCGACGGGGTTTGGAGACCGGCCCGACCGTTGGGAACTCACTGAAAGCTCGGCCCGGCGTGGCTCAACTCTTCGAGCGCATGCCGGGCGCGCTCCTCCCACTCCTCGCTCACGTCGGTGTGGATCGCAGGGTCTCGTCCGGGGGCGGCCGGGACCTGGGTGAAATCGTATGCCGGGGCGACCCGGAAGCATTCCGTCCGCAGGGAATAGTGCGGCAGTGACGCGCGGTAGGTGGCGAAACATCCGAGCAACCGCCGCTTCAGGGTCGCCTCCGCCGGCGTGAGCTGGCGCGTGAACACCGCCGTGGCGTCCGGCATCCCCACGAAGCGCGCCTCGTTTGCGGCATTGGTCAGGGCGAACTCGGCCACGACCGGACACTTGAAACCGGCATCCCGAACCCGACCGCACGCGCGGTGCACGGCGAAGGCCGTGGCGTCGCGATCGGCGTCCGTGCCGTCATAAGGGTGCGTAAGGACAATGGACGGTCGCTGCTCGCGAAGCAGGATCTCGATCCAGAGCGTGAGCGGGACGAGGAAGCGCGGGGCCTCGTGGGCCACGAGATCCACGTGATGAATCCGCGACCGCGGAATGCCGATGCTGTCGAGCGCCGAAATCAGCTCCCCCCGTCTGCGTGCGGCGTAGGACTCGCGGTCCGGGCAGCCGTGCGCCTGCGCCTCCCCCGCGCCGGGGCCCGCCCCATCGGTCACGTAGACGAGAGGGCTGCCGCCCAGCGCGGGCAAGAGGGTCGCGGCCCCGAGCGATTCGTCGCCGGGATGCGCGAGCACGAGCAGCGCGGCCGGCCGCACGCCGTCGCTTTTTCGGTCGCAGAGGCGACGCAAGACGTCGAAGGCAGGTTCGTCCACGGCCTCAGCGGTTTGAACGGTGCAGTGCTTCGGCCCCCAGGCGTTGCCCCGGGAAATGGCGGGCGTAGTCGCCGGCGGTGAGGGGCTGCCAGCCGTCTGTGTAAGACCGCGATTCCGGGAGCGGCGGGGAGGTCGGCGCAGAACCGCGGCCGGCAAGCAGCTGGAGCGCCTCACGATAGCCGTTCAAGGTTCCGACATCCACGCACGCGAGTCCGCTGCGCACGCCCACCGCGCGCCCGCCGCAAGCCAGATAGGCGTTGATCAGCGGGCCCAGTTCGTCGTCGCACCGGCCGCGCCGGATCCACAGCTGGTGCAGCGCGTGAAACGATCTCCCGGGCAGCTTCACCGCACTCCAGATCCACGAGGACCCCGGCTGCGCCCGCTGCAGGTCGATTTCCCTCACCCCTCCGTCTTCGTCCGTCACGACCGTCTCGGCGCCTTCCGCCTGCGCGGACGGGAAGAGCAGAAACGAGAGCACATCATCGGGCAGGAGGTTGTAGCCCTCCTCCGGAAACCAGATCGTGCGCGGCCGTCCCGTCAGCACCCGGTCCTCGGGGCCGATGACGGCGGTGCCGCGAAACAGCGCGTCGCAATAGCCGGCCGGCTCCGGTTGCACCGCGTAGACGATCTCGGCGTCCCCGCTCCGGCCGCCATAATAGTCGAGCAGGTCCGATCGCCCGGCGGGGACCACGATGCAAATCCGCGTTGCGCCGCCGGCGACCATCCGTTCGAGCAGGTATTCGCCGACGGCCCTCGGCCGTGGCACGTCGCCGTCGAAGCGGGTGCCGACGGGCAGCAACTCGGTGGGATACGCCAGCGGTCGGAGACGACCCGCGGCGCGCGTCATCGGGATAATGCCCCAGGTGTTCACGAAGATGGCCGAAGGTACCTCCTTCCCGGGAAACCCGGTAGTCGGCCCGGTGCTGAACATCCCCCCCGGCATCCCTCCCCAACCGCCATAGTGAATACCGGGGAAGGTATTCCACCAGCCGGATATGGGGCCCGTCAGCCCAGCGGCTGCATCGTCCCCTCGCGTTCGTCGTGGAGCCGCCCGGAGTCGAGCCCGTCGAGCACCAACACCCCCTGCAGCGAGGAGATCAAGTCGGCCTGGCTCCACTGCCACACGATCGTCCCGGCGGGGTCGTATTGCAGGAGTTGAATGCCCGACTGCCCGTGGCCGGGACCATGATCCTGCCAGTTGGCCACGACGACGTGCCCGTCCGGCAGCAGCTGAAACATCGCGTAGAAGAACGGATTGACCGCCTCCGGGACCTGGCCCTTGGCCCCCCAGCGCCGCAAGACCTGGCCGCTGGCGTCGAGCTCGACCAGAAACGCGCCATAGCCGGCGGACGCGATGAGATGACCGTCCGGCCGGCGGACCGCCTTCCACGCGTGAAGGAAGCCGTCGACGGGCAACTCGCGCAGGGTCGAGCCCTCCGCATCGGTCACCCGGATATGCGTGTTGCACATCATCAGGAAAGTGCCGGCGCTGGTTTCACGGATCAGGCGGACATAGTCGCCAGGCAGGGCCCGCTGCTGGACGATCTGGTCGCGGGCATCCAGCTCCGCCAGCACGACACCGGTGTGACCGAGGAGATTTACTCCCGCGAGCCGGGTGTGACCGTTGGGCAGCCGACGGACCGACGTCACCCCCGCGAAGGCGGCCACCTCCCGCCGCGGCTCACCCGTGGAGAGGTCAAACTCCGTGAACCCGTGGTGATGACCGACCAGCACGCAATGGCCGCCGATCAACTGGAGATCCCGCGCCTGGCCATGGCCGATGGGTCGCACCCACGTCGGATGCCGGCCGGATTCATCCACGTGGAGCAGGTTGCCCAGGCCCTCATCAATGGCGACAAAGCGATGGCGGATCGGCGCGCGATTCATCCTTTGCAGTGTCCGAGAACCTTTCGGATCCGCCAGCCCCTCGCCATCTTCCCGTCCGACATCGCCTGAACCGGAGGATGGACCGCGGGCGGCCCGCCCGCCCTCCGCCGTTACACCTTCTCCTTGCCCGCGGCGCCACTGCGACGCTGGGTAAGCATGCGAGCTTCGTAGTCGTTCACGGGGGGATGCCCCTGGGCGAACCACCACTGGGCGATCAGTCCCAGATAACCGCCCTGCGTCTCCTCAATGAGCTTTGCGCGCTCATTGATCAGCTCGTGGAGTGCGTCCGGCACGCGGGCGTTGATCTGTTTTTTCTGACCCATGGGCGAAAATACAAAGGGTGCCGGATGGAAAAAATCACCAGCAATTTTGCTACGTATACGTAGCGTTTTGTAACGACCGACGACCGAAGCGTCCGAATCGCAGGTCCTTGCGACACGGGGTCCGGCGCCCGCCTGAAGCGGGGTCGGGAGCGATCGGTGCACCCTCTTCGGTCTGCACCTGAGTTGCCGGGCGCGCTGCGGCCGCCCTGCCACCCTGCCCAAAGGCGCGTCGCGGACGTGTCCGGCCTCGGAGAATCCCCCATTCCTTTTGCGGAGGTTAATGCCCTCGACTCCACTGGGTTTGCGGCAAAAAAGAAAGGGTTTCCAGATTCCGCGCATCCCCCGGCGCGAATGCGTGCGTGCCAATGCCTCTCTCCAGCTCTCCGAACATACTGCTTGTTGAAGACTCCGAAGACGATGCGTTCTTCTTTCGGTGGACGCTGCAAAAATCCGGGGTGAGGCACGAACTTACCCACGTCGCGGACGGCGCCGCCGCGCTCGATTTCCTGCGTTCCGTCCAGGCCCGGGCGAAGACCCGGCCGGACATCGTTTTCCTGGATCTAAAATTGCCGTCATACAGCGGTTTCGAGATTCTGGAATGGATCAGGCAACAGGCTTGGGAGCAGCCGCTGCACGTGATCGTCCTCAGCGGCTCCGAACATGCCACGGATGTCACGCGAGCGCAGTCGCTCGGCGCCGCCGGCTATTGCGTTAAACCCATCTCCGCGGAGCAGTTGAGAGATCGCTTGAACGGTCTGTCGCCCGGCGTTCCGCCCGACGGCCATGGCGGATGATCCGATCGATCTGACGCCGGAACTGCTCGACGATTTCTATGCGGAATGTGACGAGCAGCTCACCACCATCCGGACCCACCTCGCGCAGCTCGCGGGTGGCGCGGCGGGGCCGGAGGTCACCGCGGCGGCGCTCGAGGCGGTCTTTCGGAGCCTGCATTCCTTCAAGGGCAATGCCGCGATCGTCGGTCTGGCCGGCGCGGAAGGGTTGGCCCATGCCGCCGAAACCCTGCTGCGCCGGCTGACCCGTCGGGAAATCCAACTCGACGCGCGGCTGTTGCACCTGCTCGAGCAGGTGGCGCACCGGCTGGAAAACATCGTCACCGCGTTTCGCGAACAGCAGCCGCTGCCGCCGGTGGAGGATCTGCGCGGCCCTTTGAAGGCGCATGAGCTCCCCTCCAGCGCGCCGGTCGAGCCCGCCGGGACCGATCCCCTCCTGGAGCCAAATACCGCTCCCGGCCCGGCGCTCGACGCGGGTGCTTCCGCCACCCCGGAGGGGCGCTCCGCCACGGCCGTGTTTCATCCGTCGCCGGACCTCGACCAGCGCGGCATCAACGTCAACACCGTGCGCGAGCGCCTCGGGCAGTTCGGCACGATTGCGTCGGCCACGCCCGCCGTGCTGCCGGGCGGGAAGGTCAGTTTTCGTTTCGCGGTTGTGTTGTCGCCCGAGGTGGGCGAGTTGCCGGATTGGACGGACGACGGGATCAGCTGGTTGGAAACCGCCGGCCATCCGGATCATCCCGCCGCCGGTGCCGACGGGGGCACCGGCGCCGCGCCCGCCGCCGGCGGTGCCCACATCGTGCGGGTGGATCTGAGCCGGCTCGACGACCTGATGCGCATCGCCGGCGAGATGGTCATCCTGCGCTCGCGCCTGCAGGAACGGTTGGCGCGCGTCACGGGCGACACCGCCGGGCTGCAGGAGGTCAACCATGGGCTTTCCCGCGCCTTGCGCGACCTCCGCACGGGCATCATGCGCGTGCGCCTCGTCCCGGTGCGCGAGATCTTCAGCCGGATCCCGTTTGTCGTCCGCGACCTCACCCGTGACACCGATAAGAAAGTCCGCCTGGTCCTCGAGGGACAGGACACCGAGGTCGACAAGTACATCGTGGAACGGCTCCGCGAGCCGCTTCTGCATCTGGTGCGCAACGCGATCAGCCACGGGATCGAATCGTCCGGGCAGCGGCTCGCGGCGGGCAAACCGGCGAACGCGACCCTGCGGCTTCGCGCGTCGACGCTCGGCGATGCCGTGCAGATTCAGATCACCGACGACGGTCGCGGCATTGATGTTGAACGCGTGGCGCAGCGCGCACGTGAGGCCGGCCTCGCGGTGCCCGAGCCGCTCGATCACGCCAACCTGCTCCGCCTGATCTGCACGCCCGGCTTCTCGACCCGCCAGGCGGCGGATCGGGCGTCGGGGCGCGGCGTCGGCATGGCCGTCGTCGAGACTGCGCTGCGCGAACTGGGCGGCACCGTATCGCTGGACAGCGGCCTCGGCGAGTTTACGGAATTCACCCTGCGGTTGCCGCTTTCTCTCGCCATCGCGGACACGTTCATCGCCCAGGTCGGCGACCACCTCTGCGCCATCCCGCAGGGCCAGACGCAGGAGGTTATCCAGGTCGATTCCGCCGAAATCCGCACCTTGAATGAGGCCGAGGTGGTCCCGCACCGGGGCGCGCTCCTCCCGGTGCTCCACCTCCGTCGCCTGTTCGAACTCGAATCGGTCCCGCGCCCCTTCACCGTCCTGGTCGTGGTGACGACCGACTCGGGTCTCCTGGGTCTCGCCGTGGACCGCATGGTCGGCCAGCGCGAGGTCGTCGTCCGTCCCTTCCGCGACGCCCTGTTGCGGGTGCCCGGATTCTCGGGTGCAACCGAGCTGGGCGATGGCCGGCCGGTGCTCATTCTCGATCCCCTCACCGTCCGGCAGGCCGCCGCTCCTGCGGGCGCGCGCCGCGCGGCCCGCCCCACCCTTCAGACCAAGGCCTCATGAAAACCGCCAGCACCTACATCATCTTCGAGCTGGGCAACGCGGCCTATGGCCTCCGCAGCGCGGACGTGCTGCACGTCGAGATGCTCGAGCACATCACGCCCGTGCCGAACGCCGCGCCCGCCGTGGAGGGCCTGGTGTTCTCACGAGGTCAGCTCTACCCGGCGCTTAATCTCCGGGTCCGCTTCGGCCTCCCCGCCGCGCCCCACACCAGCCGCACGCGGCTGCTCTTCACCCAGGTGCATCAGCGAACCGTCGCCCTCATCGTCGACTCCGCCCGCGAGTTCCGCAATCTCCCCGCCGACGTCATCCGACCGGTGGAGCGCGAGCTGACCGGGATCCAGGGCAACTACGTCCAGGGGATTGCGACCCTCAACGGTCGCTCCATCCTGCTGTTGGATGTGCTCGCGGTCCTCAACCTCGACGATCCCACGCCTGTTCTGACCGCGACGAACGCCGCCGGCAGCATGGCCCAGAATTAAACTCCAGCCCTCCGACCTCATGGCCAAGAAGAACCCCGGGGCGTCCGCCCCCACCGGCACGCCCTCCGAAATGCCGTCCCGCCGTTCGGCGTCCGCGCCGAATGCGACCCGTCCCCACACCCTCGAAAGCGCCAAGGCGCAGCTCGCGGAGATCACCCGGACGCTGCGTGAAACGGCCGGCCAGGCCGTCTCCCTGACCCAATCGAGCGACGACACGGTCTCGTCCATCAACGAGATTGCCGCCTCGATCGAAGAGGTCACCAGCAACACCGTCCAGGTCGCCACGGCCGCCAATCAGACCTCCACCGCCATCCGGCAGATCGCCGCCGCCACCCAGACCGTGTCGGCCAACGCCCAGGAAATGAGCGGCGCCGTCAGCGGGCTCACCTCCTCGATCACCGAGGTGGCCAGTTCGGTGAAGCAGGTGACGCGCGACACCGAGGACCTCACCGCGTCGCTCACCGAGGCCGCCTCGTCGATCGAGGAAATGAGCCGTTCGATCCAGGGTGTCTCTCGCCATGCCGACGAGCTGGGCGTGGCGGCGGAGGAATCGCTTTCGTCGATGAACGAAATGGCCGCCTCCATCGAGGAGGTCGGCGCGATGGCCGAGGGGCTCGCCACCTCGGTCGAGGAGACCTCCACGTCGATCGAGGAAATGGCGCGTTCGATCCAGGGCGTGGCGCAGAACAGCGACCGCATCACCGATGCGGCGTCCACCGCCTCCGCGAGCTCCACGCAGATGGAGCGCTCCAGCCGCGCGGTGGCCGACCTGGTCAAACGCACCCTCGAGATCTCCCGCCGCGCCTCCGCCGACGCGTCCGCCGGTGGCGAGACCGTGCAGCAGTCCATCAACGGCATCGGCCGGGTTGCCGCGGCCATGACCCAGTCCACCGCCGTCATGCGCGACCTCAACCGGCAGACCAGCGAGATCTCCGGGATCGTGGACACGATCAGCGTGATCGCCGAGCGCACGAACCTGCTCTCCCTCAACGCCTCGATCGAAGCCGCGCGCGCGGGCGACGCGGGCCGTGGCTTCGCCGTGGTGGCCGAGGAGATCCGCAATCTCGCCGATCGCTGTGCCAAGGCGACGGCGGACATCGCCCAGATCGTGCGCGGCTTGGAAAACGTCACCCGCGAGGCCACCGCCGCCGCGCAGGAGGGTTCGCGCGTCGCCGACGAAAGCAACCGCCAGGCTGAAGCGGGCCTCGCCGGCCTGCGCAAGATCCTCGACGGGGTCAACCAGACCACGACGCTCGTGGGCGAAATCAGCCGCGCGACCGATGAGCAACTCGTCGCGGTGAAGCACGTCACCGATGCGGTGCTGGTGACCACCACGCAGTCGAAGCAGGTTTCGGCCGGCACGGCGGAACAGGCCAAGGGCGCCGCCGCCATCGTCCAGGCCGTCGGCCAGATGCGCAAGGTCGCCAAGGAGGTCTCGCTCGCGATGGGTGAGCATGGCCGCGCCGCCCGCGAGGTCGTGAAGGCCGCACAGGCCACGAACACCATCGCCGTGCAGGTGCGGAAAGCCACGGCCGAGCAAGCCGCGGGCGCGTCGCAGATCGTGCAGGCGGTCGAGGCGATGAAGCGCGGCGCGAACTCCACGCACCGCGCCCTTGCCGAACAGGCCACCGCCATGGAGCAGATCACCCGCGAGACCGAACGCGTGGCCAAGCTCGTGACCTCGGTCAGCCGCGCCGTGTCCGAACAGGCCACCGGGACCGCCGAAGTGTCCGCCTCCTCCGAGGAACTCCGCGCCCAGTCCGAACAGGCGTCGCGCGCGATGCAGGAGCAGGCCCGCGGCGTCCGCGACCTCACGGCCTCGACGCAGAACATCGCGCGTAAGATCAAGCTCATCTCCGACGCCAACCTCGAGCATTCCGCCGGCGCCGGACGCCTGCTGACCACCCTCGATGGCATCGTGTCGGCCGGCCGGCCCGCCGGACGCAGCGCGCGCGCCGACGACCGTCAGACCTCCACGGGCGGGGTGGACGCTTGACCTTACCCACCACCAGACCCGATCAGCCCCCGCTCTCGGTGCCTTCCGGGGTGCCGACGCTGCTGCGCGATCTCCTCCACGACCGCACCGGGATCTTTTTCGAGGCCGACCGGCTCGACCTGCTGCTCGAAAAGCTGGGCGACCGCGTGCGGGCGTGCGGATTCGGCTCGTATCTGGATTACTATTACCTCCTCAAGTACGACCCGTCCAGCGACGCGGAATGGCGCCGCGTGATGGACGCGCTCTCCGTGCAGGAAACCTACTTCTGGCGCGAGATGTCGCAGATTCACGCCCTCGTGGATGTGCTGGTCCCCGCCTGGTTCCAGCGGTGCACCGACCCGCTGCACATCTGGAGCGCGGCCTGCGCCACCGGCGAAGAGCCCTTCACCCTCGGCATCGCGCTGCGCGAGGCCGGCTGGCAGGACCACCCGATCACGATCCACGCCAGCGACGCGAGCGAGGCTGCGCTCGAGAAGGCCCGGGCGGGGGTGTACCGGGAGCGCTCGTTTCGCGCCCTGCCCGGCGAACTCCGCCGCAAGTACTTCGATTCCGAGGGCGGGTTGTCCCGTCTTCGCCGGGAGCTGCTCCCGCCGGTGACCTTCCAGCGCGCCAACCTCGTCAGCGCCGCCGACGTTGCAGGGCTCGCCACGGCCCCGGTCATTTTCTGCCGCAACGTGTTCATCTATTTCTCGCCCGAAACGATCCGGCGGACGATCGGGATGTTCGCGGCCGGGATGCCGTCCGGGGGCCACTTGTTTGTCGGGGCCTCGGAATCACTCCTGAAACTGACCCACGATTTCGAACTTCGCGAAGTGCGCGACGCGTTCGCCTATGTCCGCGTGCCCCGCGAGGCTTGACGCCATGTCCGACCCCCTGGCCACGTCCGCCGCAGAATCGCCCTCGCGCCCCCCCGCGATGGCGCTCATCCGCACGCTCATCGTGGACGACTCGGCCTTCGTCCGGAAGGTCGTCCGCGAGATGCTCTCGCGCAGTCCGTATATCGATGTCGTCGGCGCGGCGCGCGACGGCGAGGACGCGTTGCGCATGGTGGAGGAACTGCGTCCCGATGTGGTGACGTGTGACCTGATGATGCCGCGACTCGACGGCGAGGCGTTCGTGCGGCTCCAGATGGCGCGGCGGCCGCTGCCGATCCTGATCCTGTCGGCCTCCCCCCAGGATGCGGACCAGGTCATGAGCGCCCTGAACGCCGGCGCGGTCGATTTCGTCCGCAAGCCGACCGCGCTCGCCACCGAGGAACTGCTCGGCATCCGCGCGGAGCTCGTGGAGAAGGTCAAGGCGGCGGCGAGAGCCCCCGTCGACACCCTGCGCGCCGCCGCCGATCCCATGCCCGTCACGCCGATGGAGCCCATGGGGATCGCGCGCGGAAAGCCCAGGATCGACGCCGTGGTGATTGGCGTCTCCACCGGCGGGCCCCAGGCCCTGCGGCGGCTCCTGCCCAAGCTGCCCGTCGATTTATCGGTGCCGGTCGCGATCGTCCTGCACATGCCCGTCGGTTATACCGGCCCCTTTGCGCAGAAGCTCGCGGAGATCTGCGCCATCAAGGTCGTCGAGGCGCGGGACGGCGAAGTGTTCCGTCCCGGAGTGGCGGTGCTGGCCCAGGCCGGACGACACCTGGTGCTCGAACGCAATGCCGCCGGCCAGCTGGTCACCCGGCTCACGATGCAGCCGATCGACAAGCTCCACCGGCCCTCGGTCGATGTTCTGTTTCAATCCGCGGCTCAGACCCTCGGCAACCGCGTCCTGGGCGTCGTGATGACGGGCATGGGGGAGGACGGCCGCGAAGGGTGCGCCTGGTTGAAGGCGCAGGGCGGCATCGTCCTCACCGAATCGCAGGCATCCTGCGTCATTTACGGCATGCCTCGGTCGGTCGACGAAGCGGGCCTGAGCGACGCCTCCGTTCACCTCGACCATATGGCCGAAACCATCCTGCACCATTTATGAAAGCGAAAATTCTCATTGTCGACGATTCCAGCCTGGCGCGTCGCACGACCCGCCAGGCGCTGGAGGAACAAGGTTACGCGGTCGAGGAGGCGACCGACGGCGCCACGGCGATCGAGCGCTATTTCATCAACCGTCCGGACCTGGTGGTCCTCGATATGGTCATGACCGGAATGTACGGACTCGAAGTCCTGGAGAAGCTGCGGGTGATCAACCCGGACGTGCGGGTGATCGTCGCGACCGCGGACATCCAGCAGTCCACGCAGGACCAGGTGCGCGCTGCCGGCGCCTCGGCGTTCATCAACAAGCCGGTCAATCGAAAGAATCTGACCGACCTCGTGGCGCGGCTGCTCGCAGGAGAGGCGACATGGAACTGACGCCTTCACAGCAGGACGCCCTCACGGAGCTGATCAACATCGGCTACGGCAGGGCCGCGGGCGCTCTCTCCGAGCTGACCGGTTACCGCGTCACCCTCGAGGTGCCGCGGATCACCATGCACAAGCTGGCCCAGATCAGCAGCCTGCTGGCGCACCTGATGACCGGCAAGGTCGCGGGGGTGAACCAGAATTTCTCCGGCCCCATTGCCGGCAACGCCCTGCTCGTGCTCGACGAGAGTGCCGCGCGGGCCTTGAACCGCCTGCTGAGCGACGATGACGCGATGGCGCAGACCTTCGACAACGCCGGCCAGGAGATCATCACCGAGGTGGGCAACATCCTTCTCAACGCGTGTCTCGGCGTTTTCGGCAACCTGCTGCAGGTCCCGGTCACTTTCGCCGTTCCCCGGCTGCATGTGGCGGAGATCGGCGCGGTCATGAGCACCATCACCGCCGGCGGCGATGAACTGCAATACGGCCTCATGATCCACACGCGGTTCCAGCTCCGCGCGAGCAATGTCACGGGCTACCTGGTCATCGTCCTCGGCATCACCTCGCTCGAACGCATGCGGCACGAACTCGACAACTGGGAGGTCAGACAGTCGCGATGACGCCGCAGCGGAAGACCATCCCACCGCCCGTTCGGGACCCGTTCAGCACGCAGGAGGCGATGCTCGGCTGGGTGCGCGAAATCGCGCCGTATGGGATCTTCACGACCGACAAGGACCTGGTGGTGCGCGACTGGAACGACTGGATGGCCGCCCAGAGCGGACGGCCCGCCGGCTCGATCGTCGGGCGGTCCCTGCTGCAGTTGTTTCCCGACCTCACCGACCGCAATCTGGCGCAGTATTTTTCGCGCGCCCTGCGCGGCGAGGTCTCGATTCTTTCCACCGCGCTGCACCGGTATCTGCTGCCGTTCCCCAATCCGGTCGACGATTTTGCGACCCCGCACATGCTGCAGACCGCGCGGATCGCGCCCCTCCCGATGGGAGACAAGATCGTCGGCACGGTCACGATCGTGGAGGACGTCACGCAGCGCGAGAGCCACGCCGCCATCCTGCGCCGCCAGCAGGAATACGACCGGCTGCTCTCCGACGCGCTCGCGATGCTGATCCGTTCGCGCGATCCGATCCGCACCGTGGCCGACATCTTCCCGCGGATCGCGTCGTCGCTCAAGGTGGAGGCCTATTTCAGCTTCCTGCTGGCGCCGGCCCGGCGGGAGCTCCAGCTGCAGAGCGCCGCCGGCCTGACCCCGGAAGCCCGGCGCGTCCTGACCACCGTCCCGGTCGGCACCGGTTTCTGCGGCCTGGTCGCGGAGAAACGAACGCCGCTGGTCGAGTCGAACGTGCAGCAGAACACCCGGCTCGACGCGCAGGCGATGCGCCGCCTCGGACTCCAGTCCTACGCCGGCTTCCCCCTGATCGTCGGGGACCGTGTCCTGGGGGTCCTCGCGTTCGGCAGCTACGCGCGCGAGCTCATGGCGCCCGACGAGATCGAGTTTCTCCACAAGCTTTCGCAGTACCTCGCGATCGCCCTGGAGCGTTCCCAGCGCGAGGTCACCCTGCAGGCGGCGCAGGAACAGCTGAGCCGGCATGCGGGGGAACTGGAAACGAAGGTGACAGAACGCACCGCACGCCTGCACGAGACCATCGCGCAGCTGGAGAGCTTTTCCTACACGGTCGCGCACGACCTGCGGGCCCCGATCCGCTCGCTGACCGGGTTCAGCGAGATCCTGCTGTTGGATTTCGCCGCCGCGCTGCCCGCCGAGGCGCAGGACATGCTGCGGCGGCTGCGGCGCGCCAGCCGGAAGCTGGACCTCCTGACCCGGGACCTCCTGAGTTTCAGCCGGGTGATGCGCGAAGAGGTTCCGCTCTCGCGCCTCCACCTCGATCCGCTGGTGATGGAGTTCATCGCGGAGATGCCCGCGCTGCAGCACGGCACGGTCGAGGTCGCGGGACCGCTTGGGGACATCGTTGCAAACCCCACCCTGGTGGAGCAATGCCTGGCTAATCTCTTCGACAATGCGCTGAAGTTTGCCCGTCCGGGAGTCCCGCCGCGGATCCTCCTGCGTGCCGAACGCCGCGCCAGCGCCGGCGAGCCGCCCCACGCGACCCAGGTGACGGCGCCGATGATCCCGGCGATCACGTCCGGCCGGGCGCAGCCACCCGGACCCCGGCTGCGGCTCTGGATTGAGGACAATGGCATCGGCATTCCCAAGGAGGCCCTGGACCGGATCTGGGGTGTCTTCGAACGCCTGCCCACGGAGGTGGAAGGTACCGGCATCGGTCTCGCGATCGTCGCCCGCGCCATGCAGCAGATGGGCGGCAGCTGCGGCGTGGAATCCTCCCCCGGCACCGGCGCCCGCTTCTGGCTCGAGTTCGCGGTACCCTGAAGATCCGGCATCCCGGATCCCGCATCCCGGATCCCGCATCCTGCATCCCGCATCCTGCATCCTGCATCCCGCATCCCGAACCCTGCATCCCGGATCCTGCATCCTGCATCTCCGATCCCCGATCCCGCATCCCGCATCTTGTCTGCGGGTTGCCAATCCGCACTCCACGCTTGATTTCCGGACGCTCCACCGGACACTTGCGCGTTTCCCTGTAACCACACCACTTTCGTGAGCAAGACACCGAGTGCAAATGCCCCAAAGAACGCGGAGCCGGCCAAGGGCTCTCCGCACCGTGGCGCGCCGATCAACGCAAAGCTGACGCCGGAGGAAAAGGTGGAGCTCCATCGCAAGATGGTGCGGATCCGCCGCTTCGAGGAGCGCAGTCTGCGCGCCTACCAGGCCAAGAAGATCGGCGGGTTTCTCCACCTTTACATCGGCCAGGAGGCGGTCGCCGTCGGCTGCTGCTCGCTCATGGGGCCCAACGACCATGTGATCACCGCGTATCGGGATCATGGTCACGCCATCGCGGTCGGGATGGACACCAAGCCGCTGATGGCCGAGCTGTACGGCAAGGCGACCGGGTGTTCCAAGGGCAAGGGCGGCTCGATGCACTACTTCGACCCGTCGCGCAATTTCTGGGGCGGACACGGCATCGTCGGCGGCCAGATCCCGCTCGGCGTCGGCCTCGCCTACGGCGTGAAGTACAAGGGGCTCAAGGGCGCGGCCATGGCGTTCATGGGCGACGGCGCCGTCAACCAGGGTGCCGTCCACGAAGCCTACAACCTCGCCTCCCTCTGGAATCTGCCGGTGGTGTTCGTGATCGAGAACAACGGCTACTCCATGGGCACCAGCCAGGCCCGGTCGTCCGCGGGCGAACTCGCCCAGCGCGCCGCCGGCTACGAGATGGATTGGGGCCAGTGCCAGGGCCACGACGTCTATGAGGTGCGCGCGACGATGGACAAGTTCCTCACGCTCGCCCGCGAGAAGTCCCGCCCGGCCACCGTCGAGATCGACACCTACCGTTACCGCGGCCACTCCGTCGCCGATCCCGACAACACCTACCGCAGCAAGGCCGAGGTCGAGGAGTATCGAAAGACCAAGGACCCGATCCAGCTCTTCCAGGACCAGCTGCGGGCCGAAGGCGTGCTGACCGACGCGCTCGTCGAGCAGATCGATGCCGAGGCGCGGGCCGAGGCCGAGGCCGCCGCCGAGTTCGCCGAGATCAGCCCGTTCCCCACCGCCGACGACATTCAGAAGGATGTGTACTGGGAGGCCGACAATCCCTCGGAGCGCAAATCCGAAGGCCGGCTCTTCTTCGATTGACGAGGCGGTAAGCGATAAGCGTCAAGCGCCAAGCCCGAACCCAACTCACCCTTTCCTTTGGCTGCGGCAGAAAGCCTATCGCCTGCAGCCTACCGCTCACACTTCCATGCCTCTGATCACTTACCGCGAAGCCGTTCGTCATGCGCTGGCCGAAGAACTCGAACGCGACGCCAACGTCGTCGTGCTCGGCGAAGAAGTCGGCCAGTTCAACGGCGCGTACAAGGTCACTGAGGGCCTCCTCGCCAAATTCGGGCCGAACCGGATTGTGGATACACCCATCAGCGAGGCCGGCTTCATCGGCATGGGCATCGGCGCCTCCATGCTGGGCGTCAGGCCGGTGATGGAGCTGATGTTCTGGTCGTTCTACTCGGTCGCGTTCGACCAGATTCTCAACAACGCCGCGAACGTCCGCTACATGAGCGGCGGCCAGATCTCCTGCCCGATCGTCATCCGCGGCCCCGCCAACGGCGGCACCAATGTCGGCGCCACCCACTCGCACACCCCGGAAAACATCCTGGCCAATCACCCGGGCGTGAAGGTGGTGGTGCCCGCGACGCCGTACGACGCCAAGGGCCTCCTCAAGGCCTCGATCCGCGACAACGATCCGGTGTTCTTCCTCGAGAACACGATGCTCTACGGCGAGAAGGGCGAGGTGCCCACCGAGGAGTACGTGCTCCCGCTGGGCAAGGCCGACGTCAAGCGCACCGGCACCGACCTGACGATCGTCACCTACGGACGCTCGGTGCTCCACTCGCTCGCCGCCGCGGAGGTGCTGGAGAAAGAGCACCAGATTTCCGTCGAGATTGTCGACCTGCGTTCCATCCGTCCGCTCGACATTGACACCGTCCTGGCGTCCGTCGCCAAGACCCACCGCGTGCTCATCGTCGAGGAACAGAAGCCGTTCTGCTCGGTGGGTTCACAGCTCGCCTACATGATCCAGCGCGAGGCGTTCGACGAACTCGACGGTCCCATCCACCGGCTCGCGACGGTCGATGCCCCCGCCATCTACAGCATGCCGGTCGAGGTGGAACAGCTGCCGAACCCGCGTCGCGTGCTCAAGGCCGCCCTCGAAGCACTGCAATGAAAAAGCGTCAGCGGTAAACGTTGGGCGGTAAGCGCCAATCCGCTTTCCGCCGAAAGCCCACCGCTGACAGCCTACCGCCCATAGCTTACCGCTTACTGCCTACACCTCCTCCCATGGCCAATATCATCGAAATGCCGAAACTCAGCGACACCATGACGGTGGGCACGCTGGTCAAGTGGTTGAAGAAGGAGGGCGACGCCGTTAAGTCCGGCGACATGCTCGCCGAGGTCGAGACCGACAAGGCGACCATGGAGCTCGAGTCGTTTTTCGATGGCACACTCCTGAAGATCTTCGCGGCTCCGGGTGCCCAGGTCGCCATCGGCAACCCGCTGTGCGCGGTCGGCAAGCCCGGCGAGAAGGTTGACGCCCCGGAGTCGAAGGCCCCCGCTGCCTCGGCCCAGCCCGCCGCCGCGCCGATGCAGAAGGCCGATCACACCCAGGTGACGCCTCCCGGCGCCTCCACCACGTCCAAGACCGAGGTCGAGGCGCGGGCCACGATCGATCCGGTGGCGGAATTGGCCGCGTCGGGCAAGGTGCCACAGGGCAAGGCTGCGGCCGCCACCCCGGCGCCGGCTGCCGCCTCGGGCGGCCGGATCAGGATTTCGCCCCTCGCCCGAAAACTGGCGATGGACAAGGGCATCGATCCGGCCCGCGTCACCGGCACCGGCCCGGGCGGACGCATCGTGCGCGCCGACGTCCTCGCGGCGGAGAAGAATGGCGGCGCATCGGCCGGCGCGAAGTCTGCCGGGAACGTCCCCAGCGGGCCCAGTCACTTCGCCAAGGGCCCCGTGCAGGAGGAACGCATCGCCCCCGTCAGCAACATGCGCGGCGCGATCGCCCGCCGGCTGCGCGAGTCGAAATCCGAATATCCCCACTTCTACGTCGAGATCGAGGTCGACGCCCAGCCGCTGCTGACGCTGCGCGAGCAATTGAACACCGGACTGGAGAAGGAGGGCGTGAAGCTTTCGGTGAACGACTTCGTGCTGAAGGCCAGCGCCGAGGCCCTCCGCCGGGTCCCGCAGGTGAACGCCTCCTGGGAAACGCAGGCTTCCGGCCAGTCCCAGATCCATTACTTCGCCGCCGCGCATGTCGCGTTCGCCGTTGCGATTGACGACGGCCTCATCACGCCCGTCATCCGCGACACCCATCAGAAAAACGTTTTCCAGATCAGCGCGGAGGCGAAGTCGCTCGGCAAACTGGCCAAGGAAAAGAAGCTCAAGCCCGAGCAGTTCACCGGCGGCACCTTCTGCGTGTCGAATCTGGGCATGATGGGGATCCCGCGTTTCTCGGCGATCATCAACCCGCCGAACGCCGCCATCCTCGCCGTGGGCACCGTGGTCAAGAAGCCGGTGGTCAGGGGCGACCAGATCGTGGTCGGGCAGACCATGATTCTCACCCTCTCCTGTGATCATCGCGTGGTCGACGGCGCGGTCGGCGCCCAGTACCTCAACGCCTTGAAACAGCTCCTCGAGTCCCCGGCCTTGCTGCTGGTCTGAAGAAGGGAAGAGGGAGGGTGAAAGTGAAAGTGAGAGTGAGAGTGAAAGTGAGGGTGGGTTCACCCCACTTTCACCTTCACCCTCACTTTCCCTTCTAGAACTCGTACACTTCCACCAGCGCGGCACCGCGGGCGCTGCCGTCGGCCGGACCTGCCACCGCGGTGTAGATTCCGGGCGGAAGCGTGACCACCACCGCGGCATCGCGACTGCCGGAGGGAAGACGAAAGGCGCCCAGCGTTTCGGCCGCCGCCGCGACGTCCGCCGCGGTCACGCCGCCGACCTGGGTGCCCCAGTCGTCGTTTTCCGCCACCACGGTGGCCCCCTGATACACGGTGACCTTGGGGTTCGCCAGCGTTCCGCCGACGCCATACTTGGCCAGTTCGGGACCGACGCCGCGGATCAGCACCCGCTTGGGGCTGGAACCACTGACGACGAAACCGGCGGCGAGCACCCCTTCCCCGCCCGAAGCCTGGCCGCGCATCGATAGATTCACCAGCGCGCTGCCGCTGGCGGCACCATCCGCATCGTAAACCTCCGCGAGCGCCACCCCGTTGCCGCCGTTTGGCACCACCTGCATGGAATAGCTGCCAGGGTTCAGCGTCACCGTCAGCGCCGCATCCCGGCTGCCGGTCGCCAGTTCAAACGCGCCGACCCGTGAGGCTGTCCCCGAGGTCTCCGAACCACTCCAATCCTCGTTCTGCGCCACCACCCTGCCCGCGGCATCGAACAGCCGCAGCTGCGGATTCCCGAGCGCGCTCTGCACGCCGTAGCTCGCGAGCGTCGGTCCCACGGCGCGCACCAGCATCTTCTTCGGCGACGTTCCCGCGACGACAAACCCGGCGATGAAGGCTCCCGCCGAGTCGCCGTCGGCCACCTGGCCGCGCGCGGAAACATTGATCAGACGGGTGGCGGCCGCCGCCGGGGCCGGGTCCGTGACGGGAGTCGTCAGGGTCGGCGTCGCATCCACCGGCGTGGGCGTCGTCGCGGGCGTGGCGGACGACGTCGGCGTCGGCGTGGACGCGACCGGCTCGGAGGTTGCGGGGGCGCCGGGCAGTCCGCTGGATCCATTCCCCGTCGGCGTGGGATCGACCGTGGTGCTCGGCGTCGGCTCCACCGTGGTCGTCGGAGTCGAGGTCGGCGTGGAGGTCGCCGGGGTGGACGTCGCCACCGGCGGGGTTGTGACGGCGGCCTCGATCCGGGCCACGGGGGTGTACGGCCCCTCGAAGGGCAGCGAGGCACCGAGCGTGACGCCATTGGCGTCGATCAGACCGCTGACCGCGGAATTCGCGGCGGGCTGGATGGCCCGGTAGAGGAGAATGTCACCCGCGGCGTCGTTGGCCGCCACGATGTAACGGAAGACGAAGGTCGCGGAGCCGTTGCCGGAGACGTAAGGGATCCGTCGCGTCGTGCCGTCGGGATACGTATGGAATTCCAGATACGGCGCCTCGCCCGTGAACGTGACCGCGCGGTTGAACTGCAGCGTCACGGTGAAGGCGTCACCCGCGCGCAGCGCGCCCGTGGTCTGCTCGATCCGGCGGCACGAGGGATGTACCCGGACCGTCACCGCGGCGGAGCCGATGCCGTTCGCGTTGGCCGCGCTCACCTCGACGGAGTAGAGGCCCGGCTCGGTGGACGATCCAACGAGGGTGCCCTGGTTGAAGAACCATCCGGCGGGAAGCACGCTGGTCAGCTCGTAGCCGGTCGGCGCACCCGTCGCCTGCAGCGTGCAGGAGAAGCGGTCGCCCCCCGCGTGCGGCTCGTGGAACGCGTCGACGAGCAACGGCCCGTAAATCAGCGGTGCCGCATCGGGGGCGACGACGGCGATCGTCAGCGTGCCGTTCGCCGAGCCCTCCGCGTTGGTGGCGGTCACCGTGACCCGGTACGTGCCGAGTTCGGTCGGCTTGCCGGTCAGCGCGCCGGTCGCCGCGTTGATCGTCACCCCGGGCGGCAGACCCTGCGCGGCGAACGTGGACGCGCCGATCGCGACCAGACGGTAGTCGAGCGACTCGCCCAGCTGCAGGCCGACCGAATCCGGACGCTGCAACACCGGTGTGGCCGCACCCGCACCGCTGACGAGGACGAAGAGACCAAACAGGCACCGCCGAAGAAGGGTGTGCATAAGGGTTGAAACCGGCAGACGGGGTGAGGTGACGACCGCCCCCGGAAAGGGTGTCGTTTGGTTTAACGCCCGCCACTCGTGAAACCACCCGCATCCTAGTGAGTCCCTCGATCCGGGGATAGCGGGCACCTCTACCAAAACCCTCGCGAGAAGCCTCCCAGTAAGTATCGGGAAAACCACTTCACCGGCGTCGGAGCTGCCTCGGATCCGGGCGGTTGCGACACGCCTTCCCCGCCCCCGGCGGCGCGAGGCTCCTCGCGCCCCTCCGCAAAAAATGCCCGCTCCGGAGCCTTTCCCACCTTCGCCTTGCGCCCCGCGACGCCTTTGGGCCTGCTGGAACGCTCCAGCCGATGTCCAATCCCAGCCCCTTTCCCGACCGCCAGCCGTGGCCGATGCGATGGGTCGCCCTCATCATTGTCGTGACGCTCGGCGGCTATACCGCGCTGACCTTGCTGACCAGAAAGCCGGGACGCGCCCACGAGCCCTACCATGAACTCAAGGAGCGCGCGAACACCGGCCGCCTCCTCGCCGCCGGCTACCAGCGCGTCGAGCTCGAGATCCACCGCACGGCCGAAACGGGGGCGATCGCCAACCACACGCTGCCGGCCCCGGGCGGCCTGCCCGAGCCATTGCGCGCCACGCTCATCGACGCGCCGATGCTTCCGGCCGATGTGCTGGCCGTCAGTGCCGCCCCGGTCGCCGACGCCGACCAGCCCTACTCCGTGCTGTTCCGTTGCGCCGTGCGGGACGATGCCCAGCAGCTCGCCGCGGTGGTCCTTTACGTGCAGGGCGACGGCATCGTGATCGTGCCCCATTTCGAACGCCTTTCCGGCGGTCTGCAGTCGCGCTCGCGCGAGGCCAACGCCACGGCCACGGTGCCGGGTGGTTCGCTCAAGCCCGGCCGGTACCGCGTGAGCCTCCTCGGCAGCCAGACCTCCCGGGCCTGGACGCTCGACGTGCGTTAGGCGCAACGCTGCGGCCCGGGCGACGGTCTCCGCACTATTGACGCGCCGCCCGGCTTGCCCGACAACTGCGCGGCACCTTCGATGAGCAACGGCACCGGCCCAGCGAGCCCCAACCATTCCAGTCCCGCCACGGCAACGACGATCAAGCCGACGGATCTTCGCGGCATCCTGAAGTACGTCCCGCGGTTTCAGGGCCAGATTTTCGTCATCGCGATCGACGGTTCGATCGTGGCGGAGGAGAACTTCGGCAACCTTCTGGTCGACATCGCCGTGCTCCGTTCGCTGGGCATCAAGGTCGTCCTGGTGCACGGCATCGGGCACCAGCTGCAGGACCTGTCCGTCTCGCGCAACATCGCCATCTCCAATGTCGATGGGACCGGCGTGACCGACGCGGCGACGCTGGATCTGGCGGTTCGCGCCTCGTCCCGGGTCTCGCACGCGTTCATCGAGGGGCTCACGCAGAACCAGCTGAAGTGTGCCATCACCAATGCGGTGCGGGCGCTGCCGATCGGCATCATCCGCGGCCAGGACCAGCAGTTCACCGGCAAGGTCGACCGCATCGACAAGGATTTTCTGCTCGAACTGATCTCGAACCAGGTCGTCCCGGTCGTCGCGCCGATCGCCTTCGCGCCCGACGGAAAATCGCTGCGCATCAACTCCGACCTGCTCGCCGCGGAACTCGCGGAGGCGCTGCAGGCCACCAAGGTGATCTACCTGATGCCGCAGTCCGGCCTCGAAATCGAAGGCGAGGTCCGCCGCGAGATCTCGGTGGAGGCGCTGCGGCGCATGCTCGAAACCTCGCCGGACCGGATCAGCGAGGCCACCCGGAGCAAGGCGATCCATGCCATCAAGGCGATCGAGACCGGCACGCCGCGCGTGCACATGCTCGATGGCCGGGTGTTCGACGGGCTGCTGAACGAGATCTTTTCGAACGAAGGCGTCGGAACCCTCGTTTACGGTAATGACTACCAGCAGATCCGCCGCGCGAAGAAGAGCGACGTCCGGCTCATCTACAACCTGACGCGCAACGCCGTCCGCCGCGAGGAGCTCATCTACCGCACGCAGCAGGCCATCGAAAAGAACATCGACCAGTTCTTCGTCTTCGAGATCGACGAGAACATCATCGCCTGCGTCACGCTGTATTTCTACCCGGACAAACCGCACCTGGCCGAAGTGGGTTCGCTCTACGTGATGCCGTTCTACAGCAATCGGGGCATCGGCAAGAAGATGGTGGACTACGCCTGCATGGTGGCCAAGGACCGGGGCGCGAAGACGGTCATCGCCCTCTCGACGCAGACCTTCGGCTTTTTCAGCAACGTCTGCGGCTTCGAGGAAGCGACGAAGGACATCCTGCCCGAGGCCCGGCTCAAGCTCTACGACGAGAGCGGTCGCAACCCAAAGGTGCTGGTCAAGAACGTCGGTTGACGCGCCCCGGGGCACCGGTACCGGCTGAAGCCGGCGCTACGGCCAACCCCTCCCGCCTGCCCGTAGCGCCGGCT